>NZ_VMSE01000001.1:2100000-2322754 GCF_009858335.1 Methylovorus glucosotrophus | reverse complement strand
ACCACCCCTTCCCATCTCGAACAGGGCCGTGAAACGATTCTGCGCCAATGATAGTATACTTCTCGTATGCGAAAGTAGGTCACCGCCAAGCTTCTCATTAAAAAAGCCTCTGCTGATGCAGAGGCTTTTTGCTTTTGTGGTACTTGAAATCCATTATTACTAGCACAATTACTAGCTCACTCCGGACAGTAACCATGCTGTCCGGAGCTCTTAATGTACTCAGTTCATCATGCAAACCTAGCTGTGTATCTAGCTTGCTGCAGTTTTGAACACATGAATCGAGCGTGCTGGTATTACTAATATATCCTTTTGCTTTACCTCTTTGCCTTCACCCGATGAACTCACCAGGAATTGCCATTGCTTGATTTCGCAGTCTGGGATGGTGGCTTCTATTTCAATGTGCGAGGCATTGAATATCACTAGTATGCTAGCTTGGTGCTTGTCGACAGCCATGAGTTTCACGATAAGCGATTTATTGAAGGGGTCTTCCCATTGCTCGTTGGTCATTAGCTGACCATTGACGTTGTACCACGCTACATCGGCATTCCCGTGTTTGTTCACGCCGGTTAAAAACTCTGCCCTGGATATCGCATTATTTTCACGGCGTATCTGGGCAAGTAATCCGACAAGTTCGATCAAGGTTTTGTCAGGGTTTTGCCAGTCTATCCATCCAATTTCACTATCCTGACAGTAGGTATTGTTGTTACCGCCCTGGCTGTTGTGTAGTTCATCCCCCGCTAACAGCATGGGGACGCCTTGCGAAAGAAATAATGTAATAAGGAAATTTTTCTTTTGCTGCAGACGCAACGCATTAATCTCGGCATCTTCAGTTTCACCTTCTACACCACAATTCCAGCTTCTATTGTCATTGGCACCGTCGTTATTATCTTCGCCATTTGCCTCGTTATGTTTTTCGTTATAGGAAACAAGATCGTGCAGTGTGAATCCATCATGGGCGGTCACGAAATTCACACTGGACCACGGACGGCGATGCTGGGCGTCGAACAAATCACTGGATGCAGCAAATCGGCCTGCGAATTTGGCTAAACAGCCTTCATCCCCTTTCCAGAAATCACGAGTCACATCACGATAGTCGCCATTCCATTCCGAAAATCCAGGTGGAAACTCACCTAGTTGATAACCACCCGGGCCGACATCCCATGGTTCTGCGATGAGTTTGCAGCGGGACAATATGGGATCTTGCAATATGGTATGGAAAAAAGGGTGGCGGGCTGTAAAACCAGTGTCCTCGCGGCCCAGGGTTAAGGCCAGGTCAAATCGGAACCCATCAACGCCATACACCGTTGTCCACATCCGCAGACTATCCATGACCATCTGCAGTACTTTCGGGTGCGATGTATTCAAGGCATTCCCGCACCCGGTCAGGTTGTCGTAATAGCGCGGTTCACCAGGCAGGGATCGGTAATAACTTAGATTGTCTATGCCTTTCCAGGATAAGGTAGGTCCCAGATGATTGCCTTCACATGTATGGTTGTAAACAACATCCAGAATCAACTCAATGCCGGCTTCATGCAAACGATCCACAGTCGTGGCTATTTCTTCGAGATCCCCGCTATGCAGGTAATTGGTCTCTGGGGCAAAGAAGGCCAGAGTGTTATATCCCCAATAATTTCTAAGATTACGCTCAATCAGATGCCTGTCCTGAGCAAAGGCGTGTATCGGCAACAACTCCAATGAAGTAATGCCGATGCGATGCATATGGTCAATCAAGGCAGGGTCTGAAAGGGCTGCAAAGCTTCCACGAATATCATCCGGTATGAGGGGATGCTTCATGGTCAGCCCTTTGACATGGGCCTCGTAGATAATGGTTTTGGGCCATTTGACTTGTGGTTTGTTTGATTTGGTCAGCGGCGCAGGATCCACCACGATCGCTTTGGGCATAAAGGCCGCGCTGTCGCGATCATCCATGCGGAGGTCCGCATCTTTGGATGGACTGAGCTGGTAGCCATACAGGGCATCATCCCACTGGATATCCCCGGAAAGCTTTCTCGCATAAGGATCGAGCAATAATTTGTTGCTATTGAAACGCTGCCCTTGAACAGGATCCCAAGGGCCATGAACCCGGTAACCATACAACTGGCCTGGCTGGATGTCTGGAATATAAACATACCAAACCCCGTTGGTGCATTCCGTGAGGTCTATTCGTTCAACTTCTTTGCCATCTGCGGAAAACAGGCACAAGGTCACACCTGTGGCATTATCAGAAAATAATGCAAAGTTAGTACCTTTGCCATCGTATGTTGCGCCCCGGGGAAAAGGGGATCCTTCTTTTATTGTGCGCATACTTTCCTCAAAACAGTAGGTGGATGACGAATGTTCAGTTTGGAACGTACTATCCGGATAAAGTTTATTCAGGGATTGCCGTATTAGGATTATCGACAAGCAATATAGCAACGCGATGAAGCATGGGCAGAGGCTCCGCCATGCTTGGTCATGGGGATGCTATTGCTGAGGTATAACAAGGGGGCGGGGCAATGGAAAGCAGGGTTGCAGCGAAATACGTATACCAGATACGAAGTAGAAATGGTGTGGTGGTAGACAATTTGCAGATATTCGGCCGAGACGAGACGGAAGCCCGGCTAAAACTGCAAAAAATGTACACGCACTGTGAAATTCTGGATTGTCGGGTGTTATCCGGTGGCAAAGCGCCGACTTCCAATTACGAAGATATACTGGACCTCTTGGTTAAATCCACATGAACAGCAGGATCAAGCTTTTCGCTCAGCTCAATCTTGCTGAGCTCCTGCAGTAGTGCCATATAGTCATGGGCGCCCTTCGCCTGAGGGCTGTAGCTGAAAATATCCTGTTTGGCCTGGGGGCTTTCTGCGACTGCCACATTTTCCGAAATAACTGTCTGGCATAGCTCGTGAGCGAAATATTGCCGCGCGAGCTTCTCGACTTCGAACGTCATGCTTCTCCGTCTATCGTAACAAGTCAGCAAATAACGCCGAGGCACTCGACGTTTAAGCACATTCTCCAGCGCCTTCAATGTCTTCTCTACTTTCTGGGCCCCCTGCAGAGATAAAAAATCGGAAGCAATCGGCACGATAATCAAGTCTGCTGCAAATACCGCATTCAAGGAAAGTACGCCCAGATAAGGGCAGCAATCCAGTAATATGCAGTCAAGATTGATCTTTTTTTCCAGCGCATCCAGTCCTGATCGCAGGCGATTAAGGATAGTGGGACCCTTGCCAAAAATACTATCCACCTTCACCAATTCCCGATGTCCCGGAATCAACAAGCCAGCGTCATTCCATGGCGTAGTGAGCTCATCAAGCGGTGTATTGTTCTGGTAAAAGCCAAATAAACTGCGCTGCGAACTGGGAAGGCCGTCGCTCAGGATTTCCGTGAGATGGCATTGGGGGTCCATGTCGATCAATAACGGCGATTGTTTCTGACTGAGCATGGCGGCTGCAAGATTAAGCACGGAGGTTGTTTTTCCTACGCCTCCTTTTTGATTGAATACCGCAATTCGACGCATGTAATTCCTTTTAAGGCATACAAAAGCTGAATCTGAAACCCGATCTTCGTGTAAAACAGAACTATCATACGATCAAGCCCACTAATTCGGTAGTAATTGATAGCAGCGATTTTTTCGTTTGCGATAACTGACAGGATGCGCCATGGTAAAAGAGTTGGATGTAGCAGTATTGGCGGGCGGTTGTTTCTGGTGCCTTGAGCCTGTGTTTTCACAGCTGGATGGCGTTGAGAAAGTCGTCTCCGGATACACGGGCGGGCATACATTGCAGCCGGACTACAAACAGGTGTGCCGCGGGGATACGGGGCATGCGGAAGCCATCCGTATCAGCTTCGATCCTGCGCGGATCAGCTTCTATGAATTGCTGGAAATCTTCTTTTTATCGCATGATCCGACGACGCCAAACCGGCAGGGAAATGATATTGGCACCCAGTACCGTTCGGCGATTTTCTGCCAGAATGCAGCACAGCGATCTACTGCCGAACAAATGATTGCCGAGCTCAATCAACTGCATGTGTTTGCCTCGCCTATCGTCACCGAAGTTAATGATGCCGCCGTGTTTTATGCCGCGGAAGATTACCATCAGCAATACTATGAGCAACATCAGGAGCAACCCTATTGCATGCTGGTTGCAGCCCCCAAGGTCGCTAAGATTCGCGCCAAATTCCCTGAAAAAATTCGCAACTGATAAAGCCTGGGTAGAGGAGCCAGGCCTAGTGCCGGCTCAGCCATTGGCGGCGCCAGAATAAAAGCCCCATGGAGGAAGCGACAAAGGCCATGACGCACAGCGTCCACCAGAAACCATTGGGGTTTTTAAGCCACGGCATGCTGTCAAAGTTCATGCCGAATATCCCGGTGATCAAGGTAGCCGGCATGAAGAGCATGGTGACGACCGTCAGCGCCCGCACTTCCATGTTGACCCGGTTGCTGATGCTGGACATGTAAATATCCAGCATGCTGCCTAACTGATCCCGTATCGCTTCCAGCGATTCGATCAGGTGGATGGTGTGGTCATACACATCGCGCAGGAAGACGACATTTTCCACGGCAAAAAACTTATCGTCATTACGCACCAGCTGGTTGACGGCTTCACGCAATGGCCAGATGCTGCGGCGCAATTCCATGCTCTGGCCCTTGAGCTTGTGCAGCTGGAGCAAATGCTGATTGTTGGGCGCGTGCAGCAATTGCTCCTCCAGCTCCTCGCATTCATCACCCAGTTTTTCCAGGGTGCTGAAATACTGGTCCACGGCGGCATCCAGCAAGGCATATGCAAGATAATCTGTCCCCGCCTCGCGTATGTGTACGCGGCCATTGCGCAGGCGCTCGCGCACTGGCTCGAAGCAACCGGTAGGGCGCTCCTGAAAGGTCAGTACATAGTCGCGCCCGAGGATGATGCTGATTTGTTCGGTTTGCAGCTGGTCAGATACCGAGTCGTAGGCCACATGGTGCAAGACGATATAGAGGTAATCGCCATAGCTTTCCACTTTGGGACGCTGATTGGTGTTGAGGATATCCTCCATGACCAGCGGGTGTAGTCCGAAACATTTACCTAATTCAGCGATCAGGCTGGTTTCGTGCAAACCATAGACATTCAGCCATAACTTGCAGGAGGGCGGCCGCTGGTAATGCGCGAGCTCAGCCTGGGTGAGCTGCTTTTCATGCAGGCTCTCCGCTCCATATTCCAGAATATGAATGGCGGGTTGCTGGGTTTTGATGTCCCCGATATACACCAGGGTGCCGGGGGCTGCCCCGGCTTTTTTCAGGCGCGATTTGCGATGCTTTTTACTCGCCATTACACATCCAGGTGGCTATAAAGCGGCGTCGACAAATAGCGTTCGCCAAAGGATGGAATAATCACCACAATCAGTTTGTCCTTGTTTTCCGGGCGGGCGGCCAATTGCAATGCGGCCGATACGGCTGCGCCGGAGGATATGCCGACCAGCAAGCCTTCCTCCGTTGCCATGCGGCGGGCGATGTCCATGGCATCATCATTCTTTACACGGACGATTTCATCATAAATCGCCGTATTCAAAATCTCGGGAATAAACCCTGCACCTATGCCCTGAATCGGATGCGGACCGCGAGCGCCTCCGGATAATACCGGGCTGGCATCGGGTTCTACGGCAACCACCTGTATGGCAGGGTTGCGGGCCTTCAACACCTCGCCAACACCCGTAATGGTGCCGCCGGTGCCAACGCCAGACACAAAAATATCCACCTTGCCATCGGTATCGCGCCAGATTTCCTCAGCGGTTGTGCTGCGGTGTATGGCCGGGTTGGCGGGATTGGAAAATTGCTGGGCGATCACATACCGGGAATCAGCCGCCGCCAGTTCTTCTGCCTTGCGTATGGCTCCAGGCATGCCTTCGCTACCCGGGGTCAGGATCAGTTCTGCCCCATACGCCTTCAGCAGCAGTTTGCGCTCGCGGCTCATGGTTTCCGGCATGACAAATGCACAGCGCAAGCCGCGCGCTGCACACACCATGGCGAGGCCTATGCCCGTATTGCCACTGGTTGGTTCAAGCACGATGCTGTCTGCCTTGAGTTTGCCAGCGGCCTGCAAGGCATCAATCATGGCTACGGCAATGCGGTCTTTCACGCTATGGGCTGGATTCATGTATTCCAGTTTGCAGACGATGGTAGCGGGCAGATTGGCACTGATACGATTCAAGCGTACCAGCGGGGTATTCCCTACCAGCTCAGCGGTATTGTTGGCAATGTTCATCCTGATAGCTCTCCAAAAATTAAGCGATGCACGAAGGCAAAATATAATGGCGTTATTTTATCCGCGCTCTTGCTTTAGCAGGCGCATAAATTGCATCTCCCTAGCAGATTTTCCCGGCGCGTCAAATCAGTATTGCCATTTACAGTCACTCTGGAAAGGGTTACTGTACGAACATTGGGGATGTACATATAAAAACAGATGCAACATGATGAAATTACTACCATTATTAAAAAATTCAATGATGCCAATATGCCTCCTATAAATTCCCTTGCACGCAGGTCCGGCTTCAAAGCGCTTTCGCTGATACTTCTGCTGGTATTGGTGCCTGTGCTTGCGTTTGGTGCAGGCCTGGGGCGTATCAATGTCAAATCGACGCTGGGGGAACCACTTAACGCAGACATCGAGTTGCTGGAAATGCCAGCCAAGGAAGCCGCCACGCTTGTCGCGCGTATCGGCAATAATGATGAATATCTGACAGCCGGACTGCAGGATGCCATCGTGCCACCGGGAGTCCGGGTTACCAGTGTGGCGCGGCCAGATGGCACACATGTTCTGCACGTCACCACACCAAGAGTGGTCAATGAGCCTTTTCTTGAGCTGCTTATCAAGGTGGACTCGGATAATTTGCATATGGTTCGGCAATACACGGTATTGCTCGATCCTCCCGCCAGCAAAATGGGCGATGAACCTGTCCTCGTCAATACGATCCCCGAGTTGCAAAGTCAGGGGCTGGTCGCAGAAGTACCGCCTCCATTCCCGGTAAAATCCAAATCCCGCAAATCACGCTCTGGCGGCAATGGTGCCCATGCGTTTGACACGTCCAAAGCCGCTATCCCGTTATCCGCCGATACCTATCTGACACAGCCGGGCGATATTTTTGGCAAGGTTGCCCAACAATACCAACCGGCGGGAGTACCACTGAAAAAGGTGATGGCCGCTTTGTATGCCGCCAACCCCGAAGCCTTTCTCGATGGCGATATCAATCAGCTCAAGTCTGGTCAGGTGCTCAAGATTCCCAGTCCTGAAGCGCTGGGCGGAGAGCTTCCAAACAAGGCAAAGCCTGCGGTCGTTGAGGTGCCTCCTCCTGCAGCTCCCAAGTCCGCAGATGCTCCAGCCAACCCGGAGTTTGTTTTAAAAATATCGCCCGGAGATACCTCCGATACTGCCGACAAGGATGGTCAGACTGGGGAGCCCGCTGCCGATGCAAACGCGGAAGCGAAAAGTCAGGGTGCGCAGGCCACTCCCGCGCCCGAGCCTGTTGCGCCAGCGCCTGCTGTCGCCCAGGCTGCACCCCCCGCACCCTCACTGGCAACGGTTGCCAACCAGGGGCAGCCGGGTTTCTGGGATACGGTGCTCGACCGCCTGGTATGGATAGGCCTGGGCTTGCTGCTGGGATTGGTCTCACTGGGCATGGTGTATTACCTGCACATGCGTCGATTGACCGCCATGCAGAAATGGCACGAAAGCATGGTACAAACGACCACTCCTCGCCCTCATCCGAATGATGTTGAGCCTAAAGTGGTGAGCGCGCCTCCGCCGGTAATGCCTGTTGAGCCAGCCGTAGCGGCTATTATGGCCCCTGCCATTGCGGCGGCTGTGGCAGAGGATAAGCCGGAGGCATCCTCATCGACTGCGCCGTCGCAGCCCGGCTCGGAGCAGGAGGCTGATTTTGACATCCATGAGGTGGATCCTATTGTCGAGGCAGAGATTTACATCTCCTATGGACGTGACGAGCAGGCCGAAAACATTCTGCTGAATGCACTGGAAAAAACACCGGATCGCCATGAGTTGACGCTTTGCCTGTTGAAAATTTATGCGGAACGTCAGGACGCGATTGCCTTCGATAATCTTGCATTGCGCTTGCAACAAGCTGCGGAAAATGGGGAGCCAGGTACGCTGGAACAATGGCACACTGCGGCTGTGATGGGGCATCGCCTGTCGCCGCATAACCCGCTTTATATTGTTGAGGGGCTGACGGATCAGACACCCTCTCCAGAACCAGAAGAAGACACTCTGATGTTGCCGGAGCTGGAGCCTATTGTGGAGGAGCCTCCGGTTCTTCCCGAGTTTGAACCATTAAAGCCATTGGCGGAAACCAATATTCTGGAATTCACGTTTGAAAAAATCCCGGCAGAGGGTGCCCAGAAAAAACCACAAGAGGTTGAAGAGCATGACACCCATGCCACTTTGTTTCCCTCTGAGAAAAAATAGCACCAGGCAGTGAATGAAAAAGCCGACGATGACGTCGGCTTTTTTGTTTAAGTCGCCTGAATACTCTTGCCGGGCGTGAAGAAAAATCCTCCGGCCACATGGTGCAGGGTTTTCAATGCATCATGATCGTCAAAATGCCAGCGACCATCCGAGAATACCCGCTCGTCTGCCCAGGCGGCGACTACCTCAGCGAGGTATAAATCGTAGGTATCCTGAATATGGGGCTCAGGAATCAGCTCGCATTCCAGCCATGCGACACAACCCTTGATTAACGGTGCCGGGACTTTGCTGGCAGCAAAGGTTGGCAAATCAAAAGCGGCAAACTTGGTGGCTGGTGCCTTCCCCAGCAATTCACGTCCCGAGCTCGAGCCTACCTTCACTACCAAGTCGGCTTGAGCCGCACATGGTACGTTAATGGCAAACTTGCCACTGGCCAGGATGAGTTCGCGTGTGTAGGTATTGCTGTCGATCACTATGGCCACTTTGGGTGGCTTGAAGTCCAGCGGCATGTTCCAGGCCGCTGCCATCACATTGCGTTGATCCCCATGGGCAGAGCTTACCAGCACGGTGGGCCCGTGGTTCAGCAGTCGATATGCTTGCTCCAGGCTCACCGCGACCACATTTTTCTCCATGGGGGTCAAACGGCCGGCTTATTTCTGCCAGGCATCGCGTAATGTCACGGTGCGGTTGAACACGGGTTTGCCCTCCACCGAGTCTTTTTTATCGGCGACAAAATAACCATGGCGTTCAAACTGGAAGGTGTCTTCCAGTTTGGCTTCCTTGAGGGCAGGTTCGAGTTGCGCCGTGATGACGGTGAGCGAGTTCGGATTGATGTCATCCAGGTAGTTGCGGTCGCCACTGCCTGGATGAGCCTCCTTGAACAGGCGATCATACAGCCGGACTTCGGCGGCATAGGCATGCGCGGCGGACACCCAGTGGATGTTGCCCTTGACCTTGATGCTGTCGGCGCCAGGCGTGCCGGACTTGGTATCTGGCAGGTAATCGCAGTGCACGACGGTCACATTGCCGTCGGCGTCTTTTTCAAAGCCAGTACATTTGATGACATAGCCATAACGCAGGCGCACGGTATTGTCCGGGAACAGGCGGAAATACCCCTTGCTGGGGACTTCCATGAAGTCTTCGCGCTCAATCCAGAGTTCGCGCGACAAGGGGACTGTGCGTTTGCCGAGTTCTGGTTTTTGCGGGTGGTTAGGGGCAAAGCAGTCTTCGGACTGACCTTCCGGATAATTGTCGATGACAAGCTTGATCGGGTCCAGCACGGCGATACGGCGTTCGGCAGACTCATTCAGCGTCTCGCGCATGCAGTCTTCAAGTATGGTGTACTCAATCCACGAATCGGCTTTGGAGACGCCGATGCGGTCGGCAAACAGACGGAACCCTTCGGGGGTGTAGCCGCGACGGCGTGCGCCCGCCAAGGTGGGCAGGCGAGGGTCATCCCAGCCGCTGACATGGCCGCCATCTACCAGCTCAATCAGCTTGCGCTTGGACAGCACCACATAGGTGAGGTTGAGCCGCGAGAATTCGTATTGTTTGGGCAACGGGTGTGCCAGCAGGCCACCCTCTGCCAGTTTTTCCAATACCCAGTCGTAAAACGGCCGCTGGTCTTCAAATTCCAGCGTGCAGATGGAGTGGGTAATGCCTTCCAGCGCATCCTCCAGCGGATGGGCATAGGTATACATCGGGTAGATGCACCAGGTGTCGCCCGTGTTGTGGTGCGTCGCGCGCTTGATACGGTAAATCGCCGGGTCACGCAGATTGATATTGGGGGACGCCATGTCGATCTTGGCGCGCAATACCATGCTGCCATCCGGATGCTTGCCATCACGCATCTCGCGGAAAAGGGCAAGGTTTTCTTCAGCCGGGCGGTCGCGCCAGGGGGAATTTTTGCCCGCTTCGGTCAGCGTGCCACGGTTAATCCGCATTTCTTCGGCGGATTGCTGGTCGACATAGGCATTGCCGGACGTGATCAGGTATTCCGCCGCGCGGTACATGAAATCGAAATAATTGCTGGCGTAATACAGATGGGAGTGACCAAATGCCTCCCAGCCAAAGCCCAGCCATTGCACGGAGTCCTTGATGGAGTCCACGTACTCTTGTTCTTCTTTTTCCGGGTTGGTGTCATCGAAGCGCATGTGGCATACGCCCTGATAATCCCGCGCCAGACCGAAATTCAGGCAAATGCTCTTGGCATGGCCGATATGCAGGTAACCATTGGGCTCAGGCGGAAAGCGCGTGCGGATCTTGGCCGGATCGGGCTGGCCGGTTGCCTGCGTGCTTGCATCGCCGGGTTCGCCACACCATTGGCGGCTGGCATAGGTGCCTTGCTCGATGTCGCGTTCAACGATGTGGCGAATGAAATTGGAGGCAGGTGCTACTGGGGTTTTATCGGCTGACATGGAATCTGACTAAAATGGGATTGCCGATATTTTACACCCAGCCGCCTGCTGAGTGGACACTCGTGCCTATGCTAATATAGCCCTGACATGACAAACCCGCTTACATTCCCCATTCTGCACCGCCTGGCGGATAGGGGCTTCCATTCTGGCGAGGCACTTGCTGCCCATTTCAAGGTAAGCCGATCGACGGTATGGAATGCAGTCAAACATGCAGAAACACTAGGCGTTGAAATTTTCTCGGTGCGTGGCAAAGGCTATCGTCTTTCCCAGCCGCTCAATTTATTGCGGGCCGATAAGATTTCGGCGGCGCTCGGGTCTGCCTCTAACAACGTGCATCTATTGGTGCACGATCAGCTCGATTCCACCAATCGCTGGTTGATGCAGCAGGCAGCTAACGGGGCTGCTCATCTCAGCTGTGCCGTTACCAGTCATCAAACCCAGGGGCGAGGGCGCCGTGGTCGGGTATGGCAATCCGCGCTGGGTAACAGCCTCACATTCTCTCTGCTTTGGCGCTTCGATACGGGGGCGGCAGCCTTATCTGGCTTGAGTCTGGCAGTTGGGCTGGCACTTGGGCAGGCATTTGCCGAGATGGGCGTGACCGTTGCGCTCAAGTGGCCGAATGACGTGCTGGTGGAGTACCGCAAACTTGCCGGTATCCTGATTGAGTTGCAGGGCGATATGGAGGGGCCGAGTGCTGCTGTGATTGGCGTTGGAATCAATTTGCGTTTGCCGGAGCGCATGCTGGCGCAGATTGACCAGGCGGCGATTGATCTGCAAAGCCTCAAGGATGAAGCCGTGGATGCCAATGTGGTGCTGGGCATTGTGCTGAAGCACATGCTGCAGGTGATTAGCCGCTTTGAGCAAGAGGGGTTTGCGGCGCTGGTCGCCGACTGGCAAGCCATGCATGTTTACCATCAGCAGCCCGTGCGCTTGTTGATGCCAGATGCTACCGAACGCCATGGCGTGGTCGCTGGCGTGGCGGAGGATGGCAGCTTGCGGGTGATGACCGAGGCGGGTGAGCAGCGTTTTACCTCAGGCGAAATCAGTTTGCGAAAGGGCGTGGCGTGATACTGGCAATCGATGCTGGCAATACCCGTTGCAAATGGGCCTTGTTTGATCCCAAGGCAAGCGTGGTGGCCGAGGGCAGTTGGCTAAACGAGGCGTTGGCGGATTCAGTCTTGCCCACGTGCTGGCAAGAGGCCAAGCGCATTGTCGTTTCGAATGTGGCTGGCCTGGCGGCAAGCCGACCTTTGCTCAGCCTGTTTGAACAACTGAAAGCACCAGTGCACTGGGTACATGCATCGCATGCTGCGGCTGGGGTGTTTAATGGTTATCAGCCGCCTGAGGCCCTGGGCAGTGATCGCTGGGCCGCTCTGATTGCGGCCTGGCAGCACTATCGTGAGCCTTGTCTGGTGGTAAGTGCAGGCACGGCGCTGACGGTGGACATGCTAGGTCGTCACGAACAACCGTCAGGTGGCGAATTTAAAGGGGGCACGATCAGTCCCGGTTTTCGCTTGATGCATCAGGCCCTTTTGCAGAATACCGACGGCATCCGGACTTTGCCCGGGATGTGGCGTACAGCGCCGACGAATACTGGCGATGCCTTGTATACTGGCATCTCGCATGCGATGGCGGGCAGTGTGTTATTGCAATGGCAGCAGATGAAAACCCTGTCAGGGTTGGATCCCGCTATCGTGATTCCGTGCGTGCTGACCGGTGGCGATGCGGAATTGTTAAGACAGGCATTGGTGCAAGCGCAAGCTGATATGCCCATCACAATAGATGCTTCGCTGGTATTGCGAGGCTTGTTCTATCTTGAAAGAGAATGTTTATGAAGTGGTTGGTTTCCGCGCTGATCGTTGTGAATGTATTGGTCTGGGCCTATTTCAAAACGCAGCCCTCCGGCAACGAATTGCCTGGCGTTGCTGAGCAATCGATTTCACCCGAGCGCATCAAACTTTATACCGCAGAAGAAGCCGCCAAGCTGCCGAAAAAAGCAGCGGTAGAAGCTGAGAGCACTACCAACGCATGTTACGAATGGGCGGGGTTCACCGCCAATACTGTCGCGACGGCGCGCGCTGCACTGCTCAAATTATCCATATCGCCTCAGGAGCGTGAGGATAAGGTCAGTGATACCATCCGCTACTGGGTTTACATTCCGCCCATGAAATCCCTGCAGGCAGCCCAGGCAAAAATCCAGGAACTGCAGTCATTGGGAATTACCGAAAGTGCCGTGATGCAGGATCCTTTATGGAGAAACGCGATTTCACTGGGGGTATTTACCGATGAGCAACTGGCCAACCGTCTGCTTAATGATTTGCGGAACCGCGGAGTGCGTTCTGCAACCAAGGGAATGCGGCATGCGGAAAAAGGCCTGACAACCTTGTTGCTCGGGCCGTTATCTACCGAAGTCGTGACCGAAGTCGAAAAACTGAAGCCGGAGTTTGCCGGCACTGAATTCAAGCAGGTTAATTGCCAATAGGAGGTAGTATGGGGTTTTTCAACACAGTACTGAAGTCCGTCGCAAAGAAAGCTGCGCTCGCCGCACTGGTCGTCGTAGGCAAGCAGGTGCTTACCAAAGCCATTGGCAGTGCCATTGATAAACGCAAGGCAGAGGATACCGGGGTGGGCGAGGAAACGCAGGCGCCATCCGCAGCCGCTCCCTCTGACGTGACAGTAAAAGCCAAACCAGTACGCAGGTCCCGCGCCAAGCCCAAGCCAGCGGTGGCTACGGATGAGAAGCCCGTCAAAAAGCCCGCTGCCAGTCGCAGCAAACCCAAGGATGCCAGCACAAGCACCGCGACCGCCCGCAAGCCAAGAGCACCCAGAAAACCGAAAGTCGTGGAAAGCAAAGGGGAGGCGCCAGGCACTCCGAACCAGCCAGCACAAGGGCCAGCCAGCGAGTGATGAACTTAACCCTCGCCGGAATGGCGAGGGTGGGACTACTTGACTACTTCACTTCTGCCGTTGTTTTCGGGGTAGCAACTGCTACTTCGGTAGGCGCAGTACCTGTGCTCTTGCCTGCCAAGGGTTGGTTTTCTACCTCGTCCTTGCGGTCATAAACCAGGTGCTGACCCATGACAACCTTAATCCAGGAAGGATAGCTGTAAGCGGTACCTTTGTTGTGATCAATGATCGCACCAATGCCGCCTCCAAAGAGGATATTGCCATACATCCCCCCATTGGCGCGCGAGATGACTGTGCCATCACCAGTAGGCTTGTCTTCCAGTTCGCAATGCACTTCCAGATTCTCCCCCGAGCGATGCACGCTGACGCTACCTGGTGTGTAAGTGGTCCATGTGCCCCGATCATTTTTTGCTGAACAACGTACCCCTTTTACAGGTTGATTGTCAGCAGTGAATGTTTCAATTTGGACGCTCTGATTGGCATCTTTGGTGATCGTTGCACAACCGCTGAGTAATGCTGAATACGCTAACACTCCTGTTAGCAAAGCCATGCTTTTTTTCATTATTGTCATATCCCTAAAAATAAAAGAGCCGCGATAGCGACACATTATTTTCTCATGAGCGTTCCCATAAATCATCGGAACGCATCAACAATATTTCAAATTTAGAGGATATCTGCTTAAGGGCGAATAGACGTAGATTCTGTGGTGACGAACGCAGTCGTTGCGGGAAGCTGATCTTTTTTCCGTTCTGAGCCGTATGTGAGCGATGCATCATTACCCATGACCACCCGCATGGTGATGGGGTAGTTATAACCATAGCCAGTGGCGTGATCAATCAGCGCTCCTATGGCGCCACCTGGCATCACCAGATTGCCGCGAGCGGCATCATTCGCGTGCGATGCTGAGGTAAAACGTCCGGCCTCATTGTCACCGCGTTCACGCTCGCAAATAATCCTGAGGTCGCCACTGGAACGATGAATTTGCAATTTCCCGGGGGCATAGCCGACCCACGTCCCCACATCATTGCTGGCTACACAACGCGCCTGCACGGACTGGTTGTCCTTGGTATACGCTTCCAGCATCACCGTCTGCATGCCGTCCTGTGTAAGGGTTGCGCAGGCATCGAGCGTGGCTGCCGCTAGCATTAGGACCGCATATATCAAAGCATTCCGCATGTTGCTCTATCCTCTCAGGCAGAATTTCTGTAATTCGTCATTTTTATAACGACAGAATTTAACGATTGTTTAATCGCTGCCCTCATTTTTTTTCGGGGGCCAATTCTTGAGTGTGGAAAATGGGTTTTATTCTTATGGAGATGATTGATGATCTTGCATTTATGCAGCAGAATCATTACGCCTTATAAAAGGCAATTACATAACAAAAGGGTCAATAATGAAAAAAATAATCAAATTAATGCTTGTGATAACAAGCTTGCAGCTTTCCGGATGTGCCAGTTTAGTTGCTCCCAGTTACAGTCCTAGCTATGAATCCATTGATCAGGTCAAAAAGGTAAAAGCAGTGCGACTTTCTGTTGGTACCGTGTTGCCGACAGATCCCGCAGCGAAAGTGAACACCATTTCCTTGCGCGGCTCTTCTCTTAAGGCTTCAGATGGAACATTCGCCAAATATCTGGAAAATGCCATTGTTTCCGACCTGAAGGAGATGGGGTTCTATGACAGCACGTCGTCATCACGCATCGATATTACGATTCTGAAAAACGATATTGATATTTCCGGGTTCAGCAATGGCAACGGGATGCTGGAGGCCGCAGTCAAGGTGACGCGTAATAATGTGGTTAGTCTTGACAAAACATATACGGCGACAACGCAGTTTGACTCTTCATTTGCTGGAGCTGTCGCGATTCCCAAAGGGCAGAGTGAGTATCCCAATTTAGTGAGAGCGTTTTTGACTCAGCTATATAGTGACTCGGCGTTTGTCGAAGCTATCAAGCAGTAACGGAGGCATGAACATGATCAGAATATGCCTTTTGATACTCATGAGTTTCCTGGCTGCTTGTGCCCATCCTATTAATGTAAGCCCACTGTCTGCCCCGAAACGGGATGAGGCACACCTTGTGAACAAGCACGTTGCTTATGTCATGACAGACGAACTTCGAAACAAGGTAGTGACGAGCAGTGGTGGCGGTGGGGACAATGTAAGCTATACGCCATACAAAGATGTCGAGAAAGCCATACGCGACGCCTTGCGAGCAGTCTATACAGAGGTATCTGTTATCAAAGCCGCTGCAGATGCCAAGGCTTATTCTGCAGAGCCGATAGCATTGGTCTTTACGCCTGAAATCTCAACGTCATCCAGTTCAGATTCAATGCTGACGTGGCCACCTACCCGTTTTTTCATCAACCTAGAGTGCGTGGCAACGAATGCTAATGGGGAAGAAGTCTCAAGGTTGCGAATAAGTGGTAACGGCTCTGCGGAGTTTTCAGAGTTCAAGGCCGACTTCGGTCTTGCAGGTAGGCGGGCATCAACGGATTTGGCAAACAAATTGGTAAAAGAAATTCTAGCCACCCCATCTTTGCAATAACGTCTCTGGGGAAAATAAAAACGGCGCATAAGCGCCGTTTTTATTGTTTCAAATATTGATTAGCGTTTTTTCGGTGGCAGCATATCCGTGATCGTGCCTTCCTTCAGTTCTGCGGCAAAGCAGATGGTTTCAGACAAGGTCGGGTGCGCATGGATGGTGAGACCCAGATCATGCGCATCGGCGCCCATCTCAATGGCCAGCACGGCTTCTGCCAGCAATTCACCGGCATTTACCCCGACGATACCCGCACCAATGACGCGATGGGTTTCCTTGTCGAAAATCAGCTTGGTAGCACCTTCGGTACGTGCGATGGACAATGCACGGCCGCTGGCGGCCCACGGGAAGGAGGCCTTTTCGATTTCGATGCCTTTGGCCTTGGCTTCGGTTTCGGTCATGCCTGCCCATGCGACTTCAGGGTCGGTGTAGGCGACAGATGGAATGACCAGTGCCTGGAACTCGACCTTGTGACCGGCAATGACTTCGGCGGCAACTTTGGCTTCGTGCGTGGCTTTGTGCGCCAGCATGGGTTGTCCGACGATATCGCCGATGGCGAAGATGTGCGGCACATTGGTACGCATCTGCTTGTCGACCGCAATAAAACCACGATCATCTACCGCAACACCGGCATTCTCGGCGCCAATGTTCTTGCCATTGGGGCGGCGGCCAATCGAAACCAGTACGCGGTCATAGACCTGGGCTTCTTTCGGTGCATTTTCGCCTTCAAAGCTGACATGAATGCCATCTTTTTTGGCATCAATCTTGGCAACCTTGGTTGACAGCATGATGCTTTCAAAGCGCTTTTCCATGCGTTTCTGCAATGGGCGGATCAGGTCGCGGTCGCAACCGGGGATCAGGCCATCCATGAATTCGACCACGCTGACTTTACTGCCCAGCGCGTCATAAACCGTGCCCATTTCCAGGCCGATAATCCCGCCGCCAATGACCAGCAGACGCTTGGGGATATCCGTCAGCGCGAGGGCGCCAGTGGAGTCCATGATGCGTTCGTCATCCGGCGCACCGGGGAATTTGGTGGCTTGCGAGCCAGCCGCGATAATCGCGTTCTGGAATCCGACCGTCGTTACCTTGCCATCGGCTGCCGTGACGGCAATCTGATGTGAGCTGGTGAATTTGCCTACACCCTGCACCACCGTTACGCCACGTTGCTTGGCCATGGCGGCCAGACCACCTGTCAGCTTGCCAACGACATCGTTGGCTTTCCAGTTACGCAGTGTGTCGAGATCTACCTTGGGCGCGCTGAAGCTCACGCCGTGATGGCTGGTTTCTTCGGCTTCGGTAATGACCTTGGCCGTGTGTAAGAGTGCCTTGGACGGGATGCAGCCTACATTCAGGCAAACACCGCCCAGGGTGGAGTAGCGCTCGATCAGCACTACCTTCTTGCCCAGATCAGCAGCGCGGAAGGCCGCGGTATAGCCGCCAGGGCCAGAGCCGAGTACGACCACTTCTGTATCAATATCATTGTTGCCACTGGGCGCTGCTGCCACGGGGGCAGGAGCGGCTGGCGCGGCAGCTTGGGTCGGTGCAGGCGCTGCGGCAGCAGGGGCAGGGGCACTGGCGGCGACGGGCGCTGCTTCGGCAGCAGATGCTTCCACCAGCAGAATCAACGAGCCCTTGGCGACTTTGTCACCGACCTTGATCTTGACTTCCTTGACGGTGCCGGCGTGGGAGGATGGAATATCCATGGAGGCCTTGTCGGACTCCAGGGTGACCAGTGCATCTTCCTTGGCGATAACATCGCCCACCTTTACCAATACTTCAATGACATCGACGCTATCGAAATTGCCGATGTCTGGGACGAAAACTTCTGTTAACTGACTCATGAAAACCCTTTACAGCAAGAGACGGCGAACGTCGGACAGCATCATGCGCAGGTGGCTGGTAAAGCGCGCACCATCGGCGCCATCGATCACGCGGTGGTCGTAAGACAATGACAACGGCAGGATCAGACGCGGCTCGAAGCCTTTGGTCTTGGGGTCATACACCGGCTGGAAGCTGGAACGTGACACGCCCAGGATCGCTACTTCAGGGCAATTGATGATGGGCGTGAACGCCGTGCCACCGATACCACCCAGGCTGGAAATCGTGAAGCAACCACCCTGCATTTCCTCGATCTTGAGTTTGCGCTCGCGAGCCTTGGCAGACAGGTCAGCCAGATCACGGGCAATATCCAGCACATCTTTCTGGTTCACATCACGGATGACGGGCACGACCAGGCCATCCGGCGTGTCGCAGGCAAAACCGATGTGGTAATACTGCTTGAGGATCAACTCGTCGCCAGCAGGAGATAGCGAGGAATTGAAGTTGGGGTAAGTGCGTAGGGCGTTGACCACGGCCTTCATCAGAAAGGCCAGCATGGTCAGCTTGACGCCGCGCTTGGCTGCTTCATCCTGCATGGACTTGCGGAAATCTTCCAGATCGGTGATGTCGGCTTCGTCGAATTGCGTGACGTGCGGTGCGGTCACCCAGTTGCGATGCAGGTTGGCACCTGACAGCTTCTTGATGCGCGACATCGGCTTTTGCTCAATGCTGCCGAACTGGCTGAAATCAATGACTGGCGCCTGTGAAACGGCAATGCCACCGGCGGCGCCACTGCTTTGCGGCTTGGCCAGCTGGGCTTTTACATAGGCTTGCACATCGCTTTGCAGGATGCGGTTTTTCGGGCCGCTGCCGCTGACCAGCGACAGGTTGACGCCGAGCTCGCGCGCAAACTTGCGGATGGATGGGCTGGCATGGGCCAGTTTGCCAGGCGCAGCCGCTGTGCTGGCGGCAACCGGATTAGGCGTGGCTTGCGGCTGGATCACCTTGGGTGGCTCAGCCACGGGACGGCTAGGCGCAGGCACGGCCTGCTCCTGTACCGAGGTCACCACGGGTGGTGCCGTTGGTGCTGGCGCAGGCTTGGCTGCGGTCGCCTGTTCCTCTGCGGCATCCAGCGTCAGGATCAATGTGCCCTGAGCAGCCTTGTCACCTACCTTGATGCTGACTTCCTTGACTACCCCGCCAAAGGGGGCGGGAATGTCCATGGAGGCCTTGTCGGATTCCAGGGTCACCAGCGAGTCATCCTTGGCGACGGTGTCGCCAGCTTTGACCAGCACTTCGATGACATCTACGCTATCAAAATTGCCGATATCGGGGACGAGTACTTCCTTGATTGCCATTTTCTAATCGTCTCCTGAATTAAAGAGTCACCGGGTTTGGACGGGTGATATCGATGTTGTATTTCTTGATCGCTTCCGCGGCCTTGGCTGCAGGCAGCTTGCCTTCGTCAGCCAGCGCCTTGAGGGCGGCCAGCACGACGTAGTAGCGGTCTACTTCGAAGAAACTGCGCAGTGCTTCACGCGAGTCCGAACGGCCGAAACCATCGGTACCCAGCACCACATAGCGCTGCGGGATGAAGTTGCGGATCTGGTCAGCAAACGAACGCATGTAGTCGGTGGAGGCGATCACCGGACCTTCGGCCTTGGACAGTTGCTGTGCCACATAGCTTTGCTTTTGTTTCTTTTCAGGATTCAGCAGATTCCAGCGCTCGACATCCAGGCCTTCGCGACGCAGCTCGGTAAAGCTGGTGACGCTCCAGATATCGGCAGAAACGCCCCAGTCTTTTTCCAGCAGTTCGCCAGCGGCAATTACTTCACGCAGAATCACGCCGCTGCCCATGAGTTGTACTTTAGGGCCCTTGGCTTTGGATTTGCTGAAGTTGTAGATGCCTTTGAGGATGCCTTCTTCAGAACCCTTGGGCATGGCCGGATGGCTGTAGTTTTCGTTCATCAGGGTGATGTAGTAGTACACATCTTCCTGATTTTGCACCATGCGGCGCAGGCCTTCCTGAATGATCACGGCCAGCTCGTAGGCAAAGGTCGGGTCATAGGAAATGCAATTCGGCACAGTGGCAGACATCAGATGGCTGTGGCCATCTTCGTGTTGCAGGCCTTCGCCATTCAGCGTGGTGCGGCCGGCAGTAGCGCCGAGCAGGAAGCCACGCGTACGGCTGTCGCCAGCGGCCCAGGCCAGGTCGCCAATACGCTGGAAACCGAACATGGAGTAGAAGATGTAGAACGGGATCATTTGCACGCCGGTCACGCTGTAGGACGTGCCCGCTGCAATCCAGGACGAGAATGAACCGGCTTCGTTGATGCCTTCTTCCAGAATCTGGCCGTCCTTGGATTCCTTGTAGAACATGACCTGGTCAGCATCCTGTGGCTCATACAGCTGGCCCAGGTGCGAGTAGATGCCCAGCTGGCGGAACATGCCTTCCATACCAAAGGTGCGGGCTTCATCCGGCACGATAGGTACCACGAATTTGCCCAGCGTCTTGTCACGCACCAGGGTGGAGAGAATGCGCACAAAGGCCATGGTGGTCGAGATTTCGCGCTCGCCGGTGGCACCCAGCATGTTTTCAAAGGCGGAAAGCTCGGGCACGGTCAGTTCGTTACCCTTGCGGCGGCGTGATGGCACAAAACCACCCATGGCTTCGCGACGCTGCTTCATGTACTGCATTTCCGGGCTGTCATCAGCCGGCTTGTAGAAGGACAGGTTTTCTACCTGTTCGTCGGTCAGCGGCAGATCAAAACGATCACGGAACGCCTTCAGCGAGGCAATATCCATGCTCTTCTGCTGGTGGGTCGTGTTGTGACCTTCACCAGCTTCGCCCATGCCGTAGCCCTTGACCGTCTTGGCCAGGATCACGGTAGGTTGGCCCTTGTGGTTCACTGCCGAGTGGTAGGCCGCGTACACCTTGTGTGGGTCATGACCACCGCGATTGAGGCGCCAGATGTCCTCATCGGACATGGCGGCGACCATTTCCTTCAGCTCGGGATACTTGCCGAAGAAATGTTCGCGGGTATAGGCGCCGCCCTTGGCCTTGAAGTTCTGGTATTCGCCGTCCACGGCTTCTTCCATGCGCTTCTTCAGCAGGCCGTCCTTGTCCATGGCCAGCAATGGATCCCAGTAGGAACCCCAGATCACCTTGAGCACATTCCAGCCGGAACCGCGGAAATCGGATTCCAGTTCCTGGATGATCTTGCCATTGCCGCGTACCGGACCGTCCAGACGTTGCAGGTTACAGTTGATGACGAAAATCAGGTTGTCGAGCTTTTCACGGGCGGCCAGCGAAATCGCACCCAGCGATTCCGGTTCGTCCATTTCACCGTCGCCGCAGAATACCCAGACCTTGCGATCGGAGGTATCGGCAATGCCGCGGTCATGCAGGTATTTCAGGAAGCGTGCGGTATAGATGCCTTGCAATGGTCCCAGGCCCATGGACACCGTGGGGAATTGCCAGAAATCAGGCATCAACCATGGGTGTGGGTAGGAAGACAGGCCATTGCCGCCGGTTTCCATACGGAAATTGGATAATTGTTCTTCATCGATGCGGCCTTCAAGGAAGGCGCGAGCATATACCCCAGGGGACGAGTGACCCTGGAACAGCACCAGATCGCCGCCGAAGTTATCGGAAGCGGCGCGGAAAAAGTGGTTGAACCCGGTGTCATACAGCGTGGCAGCAGACTGGAAGCTGGCAATGTGGCCGCCGACGCCAGGGGATTTTTCGTTGGCGCGCAATACCGTCATGATCGCGTTCCAGCGTACTAGTGCGCGGATCTTGCGCTCCATGGCGGTGTCGCCAGGATGCTTGGGCTGCAGGTGGGCTGGAATGGTGTTAACGTAGGCCGTGGTGGCATTGTACGGAAGGTATGCGCCTGAGCGTCTTGCCTTGTCTACCAGGGTTTCGAGCAAAAAGTGCGCGCGTTCTGATCCCTCGTTCTCAAGTACCGCATCGATGGCTTCCAGCCACTCGTGGGTTTCTTGAGGGTCAATATCGGGGGTTAATGCCATGTGAGAAGTCTCCGGGAAACTTTTGTCTATGCTGTAGGTATAATCAGCCAAGGACTTATTGTTGTGCTTGAACTGAAGCTTGAGTGCCGAGGCAGTTTTTGACTGACTGACTTAAGGCGATATATTGGCTTTTTTGACTATTTTGGTCAAGTTAAGCATCTCCAGTAGATTTAAAACTTCTGCTGCTAAGTGCCCGCAAAATCTGAAAAATTTGTAACAAACTGTATACATTCCAAGAGGGTTTATGGCCATCCAATTAAAGCAAAATGCGGCATATGCTGATGCCAGCCAGCTTAACAACGCGACGCATATCCTGTTTGTACTCCCCGCCAAGCGGCCGCAGGATCTCCCTCATGCATCGGTGCTGGATGCCAGAATGAAGCGGCAGCGCAGTCTATATGCTGAGCTTGCCAAGTCCCCCTTGACCGCCGACTTGCCTGAAGGCGCCAGGGCAAGTTGGGTCGTGCTTGAGCAAAAGCAATCTGTGTTCCAGCGTCACACCTTGCTGCGCAAAGCGGTCAAGCCGCTGCTGGATGAGTCGCCAGCGCAATTGGTGATTGCAGTATATGGTGACGCGGAAGAGGCCGCGCAGGCAGCTGCAGAGGCGCTGTATGTCACTGAGGTGAATGCAGCGGTGCTGCCCACCCGCAAATCCAAATCAAAAAAACATGCGCTCAAGACGATTCAGCTCTATGGACACAAGCGTGCCGACGGCTTTGCGGCGGTGCGTGCGCGTGCCCAGGGCAATATTCTGGTGCGCCAGCTCACCGTGTTGCCACCGAATGAACTGACGCCCGCCCTCTATCGGGACCGTATCGCCGAGTTGGCAGCCAAGCATGGCTGGGACCATGAGAGCTTTGACATGAAGAAGCTCGGCAAAATGGGCGCCGGGGCATTTGTGGCCGTGGGCCAGGGTTCAGACCCGCAAGACGCCGCGATTGTGCATCTGCGCTATAAACCCAAGCATGCCAAAAAGCGCATCTCACTGGTGGGCAAGGGCATCTGTTTTGATACTGGTGGCCATAACCTCAAGCCTGCCCGCTACATGAATGGCATGCATGAGGACATGAACGGCTCCGCTGTGGTGCTGGGTACGCTGCTTGCCGCTACCGAGGCCGGCTTGCCTGTGGAAATTGATGCCTGGCTTGCCATTGCGCAGAACCACATCGGCCCACGGGCCTATAAACAGAATGACGTCATTACCGCGCTCAACGGTACCACCATCGAGATTGTGCATACCGATGCCGAAGGCCGCATGGTGCTGGCGGACACGCTTACGTTGGCTTCACGCCAGAAGCCGGACCTGATGATCGACTTTGCCACGCTGACCGGCAGCATGGTGACGGCGGTGGGCAATCGCTACAGCGGTGTGCTGGGCAACCGCCCCGACATGCTGTGCCATGCGGTGGCGGCGGGTAACGAGGCGGGCGAGCGTGTGTGTGCATTCCCGTTCGATGCGGATTATGAGGAAGAGCTGGATAGTGATATTGCCGATATCAAGCAATGCACGCTGGATTCGGATGCCGACCATATCATTGCGGCGCGTTTCCTTTCGCGTTTTATCGAGGGCGATATTCCCTGGATGCATGTCGACCTCGCTGCCGTGAACCGCAAGGGCGGGCTGGGTGCTGTGGCTACCGATACCACCGGTTTCGGGGTCGGGTTTGCGCTGAATGTGATAGCGGCGTTTATGGCGACCAAGGCATGAGTGCCGGCTACAGGCATCACTAGATAGGACGCGGGCAGCCATGGCTCACATCAAACCCATTACGGATCTGGACTGGTTGGTGCAATTCCCCGCGCTGATGGCATTGGAGCCCGAGGCGCGGAGCTTGCTGCTGAAGCATGCGCGCGTGGTCGAAGCCCCGGCCGGCACCATAGGCTATGAAGAGGGCACCCCTTGCCACGCTTATGTGCTGAGATTGGCGGGGCAATCGCGCGTGTTCAAACTTTCCAGCAGCGGCCGGGAGATTTTGCTGTACCGCGTGACGGGTGGCGAAACCTGCGTGCTGACGACCACCTGTCTGTTGGGTTCCAGCGACTATCCCGCATCCACCATCGTGGAGGAGCCGATACGCGATATCCTGGTGCCGGCCGCTGCCTTTCACGAAATGATGCTGGAGTCACGCGTGTTCCGCCGCTTTGTCATGGAAAACTATGGCGCCCTGATCAGTGACCTGATTGTGCTGCTGGATGAAGTGGCTTTCCATAGTCTGGACGCCAGGCTTGCCAAACTGCTGCTGGAGGAGCCGGGTGACCAGGTTCGCCGCACTCATCAGCAGCTTGCGGATGAACTGGGCACGGCACGTGAAGTGGTGAGCCGCCAGCTCAAGCGCTTCGAGCAAAAAGGCTGGCTGGCGCTGGGGCGTGGCAAACTGGAATTGCTGGATCGGGCTGCGCTGGAGCGCATGATTCATTAGCCGGATTTTTTATACGGAAGCGTTGTGTGCGGATTTGCGCCGTTTGATCTGCCGCCACAGCCAGCTATCCGCCAGCTGCTGGTCATGCAGCATGTAGCGCATGGTTTTGAAATCTGCCAGCGCGTAAGTCGTGGTGCTCTTGGCGTTGTCATGGCCGCAAAACAGGATACGGTCACCGCGTTCAAGCGGGGTAGTGGCTTCTGGCAGCAGTAGCGGCTGATGGTTGCGTAATATCATCAAGGGCACAATCGGCAGACTGGTTTCGCGATGATGCGGATTGCGCAGGATGTCCGCCAGCGTAATCGGTTCATGCGCCAGCATGTGGAACAGGGCGGGCGTGTTTTCCTGCGTAATGCTGATGGCCCAGGTTTCCGGCACATTTTCGCCCACGGTTTCCACCAGGCGCTGTATCAGGCTGTTGGCCCAGACATTGGTTTGCAGCCGGACCAGGCTGAGGAATTGCGCCAGCAGCGGTGAAATCATGTTGGCCAGGCATTCATGCGCAATGATGTCGCTGGGTTCCATGGTGATGTCGGCCTTGAAGTGCTCAAACAGCGCGGCGTTGAAGCGCTTGTTCTTGCGCAATACCACAAACAGATCCGGGTTCATCTCCCGCGCGGTCATCACGATAGACAGGTTGTTGATGTCGTCATTGGTGCCCGCCACGATACCCACCGCTTCATGCACCCCCGCCTGTTGCAGCGTCTCCTTCTCGGTGCCATTGCCCACGATACATTCCTTGCAGCCAGTGCGCTCCGGGTCGGCCTCAATGATGGTGGTAACTATGTGCTCCAGCTCCAGATTCTGCACGACCGAACGGCCAAAGCGGCCATAGCCGCAAACGATCCATTTGCCGATGGGCGGGCAGATCGGCGATTTCAGGCTTTCCCCAGGCACGCCGGTCAACCATTCATGCAGCAGGTAAGTGCCAATGGCATGCACTTCCATCGCCAGATGATCGCCAAAAATCGTGTAGGGATTGATGATGTGGTCAGTGCCAAACGAGGCCATGTTGGACGCCGTCTGTTCGGTTTCGGCGCGCCCCAGTACGCGTAGCTCCGGGCTGATCAGCTTCACTGCCACGGCAATGGCGAGATTGGCATGATCGTCATTGGTGAGCGCGGCAACGCCCTGACACATCGGGTTTTTCAGCCCGGCACGCAGCAGGGTTTCGGGCAGCTTGGCGTCGGCACACAGGTTGGGGATATCAAACTGGTAATCTTCCAGCTCCAGCTCATTGATGCGTTCCTGCTCCAGCTCGATCACCACCACGCGCACTTCGTTCTTGTCCAGTGCCCGCACCAGCAGGCTGCCGGTTTCGCCATAGCCGCAGACGATATAAAACGGTTCCATCAGATGGTTGACCTCACGCGCAAAGCGCGAGGTGGTAAAGGCCTGGCGCAAGCCTGGGTCCTGAAACAGGGTAATGATCTTACCGATGGCATAAAACCAGGGTATCACCGTGAGGTAAATCGAAAACGACATCCACATGCGTTGTGCCGTGGAGTAAGGGTAAGGCACTTCGCCAAAGCCTATGGTGGTGGCGGTATAGCTGATGACGTAAAACGCTTCAAAAATGCTGAGCCGCCATGGGTGACCATCCGGGTCTACCCCGGGCACGAGCGACATGCCGGCGACCGCGATGGTGTAGCTGACAATAACCGCGATGATAGGCAGGCGCATGCGCCTGAGAATCAGAAACAGGATGTTGTTCACGGCGTGGCGGCTTTGTGCTTGCCTTGGCCTAGCGCTTGATCTGGATGGTTTCTGCAATCAGCAGAACCACGGAGGTGATGTTGGCAAGCAGTGCGCCGCCCGAGAGCGAGACCACACTGACGATAACGCTGGGGTCATCACCCTGCGTGCCTGCTGCTGCCCAAAGGATAGCCGCGGCAATCAGTTGCAGATCCGCGACCAGGCTGGTGGCCAGGTGAATGGCCCCAATATGCGTGCGGTCGCCGAACTTGAGCACGGTGGCAATCAGATTCACCACAATCGCGACATACAGCTCATAGGCGTGGTGATGGTGCGGGTTATCAATGTCGCCGATAAAAAAGCCGAAATTCAGCGTCAATGCCAACAGGATAAAAAAACCGAAAATGACTTTCTCGAGATTCATGGTATTCCCTTGTGCTGATGAGGCTAAAAGCGGTTACCCATTATGCAGAGCTTACCGGGGCTGGACAAGCGTTGCCTGGGCCAGCAGCCAGGCGCCGGTTTGCAGCAGCAGGCGCTGGCAACGCTGGCTATGCAACAGCGTGTGGATGTGATGCGCTGCTGCTTGGTCATCCGGCTGCGTGGCATGGGCCGTATCGTGCAGCCAGTGGTATTCGGTCAGCAATGCAGCAGGCGTGGATTTGAAGAGCTGCAGTGCGCTTAGCAGGTATTGCAAGGTGCTACGGATCTCGGCGATGGCATGCTGCTGGAGTTGAGTGTCGTCTGCTTCCAGCAAGGCTTGCTTGCTTTGCACTTGATGCACGCATGCCCACACCAGCTTGGTCAGCGCCGCTTTATCGAGAGCTTGCGGCAATGCAGCCAGCGCCAGGGTGGAAAGCGATGGCGGCAGCGTGCGGTAATGTCCATAGCCGCGCTGTGCCTTGCTGATGTTTTCGATGGTGAGCGGAATATCTGCCTGCAAAGCCAGCGCCAGCGAAAATACCTGTGCGGCATCGCCACTTTTCAGTTCGATCTCGACTTCGCTGATGGTTTCGCGAATATGGCTGCCCACTTGCAGCTCGCCCAGATCAAGAGCCACTTCCAGCGCCGTGCCGTCAGGCATGCGCAGTTGCCATTCGGTGCGTGCTACATCGGTCACGAACAGGGGCTGCAAGGCATCGCGCAATTGCCGGTCGGCAAATATGGCAGCCAGCCCGGGTTCGGTGATTTTGCTGAAATCAGGCTCGCTGCCGCTGATAATGTCTTCCCACTCCATGCGCTGGTGGAGGCCGGCGACGGAGGAGCCCGCGGCTTTTACCGCCTGAAACCAGCCGCCGGACATGCTGCGCACGCGCAGGCTGATCTCGGCATCCAGCAAACGCAGGTCGGGGGTGTCGAAGTACGTGCTGATGAGCTGGCGCGTAAGCGGGCCATGCTCCAGCCCATGCGTCAGTGCTGGGTGATTGAACAGGCGCGTTGTGTCAGCCGCGTCTATGCGCAGCTTCAGTTCTATTTCATTAGGCATTGCGGTCTGCGTTCACCAGCCAGTGCAGCAACGGGGCCCATTGCTGCAAATCACGAGCGACCTGCGATGGGCGAATGTCAAACAGGCTGGCGCCTTGCTCGGCCACCAGGGCATAAATCTGCGCATCCCGCAGGTTGCCCATGACGGGGAAGCCGCTTTTATCCAGATAGCGCTGCAAATTCGCTGCCGAACGGGTACGGCTGTCGATGCGCATGCCGACGACGGCGACAAAGGTACGCTCTTTGCGCACGGCTTTTTCTTCGCGCAGGGTTTCAAGAAATTCCTGGCTGGCGCCAATATCAAAGGCCGAGGGCTGGATGGGCACAATCACCCAGTCGGCTGTTTTTACAGCATCGGTCAGCTTGTCGCCGCGCAGTCCGGCGGGGGAGTCGATGATGGTCCAGTCTGCACTCAGGCTGTCTGCGTGTCTGCCGCGACCATCCATGCCATGAATCAAGGGTAATTGACTCGGTCTGCGCTCCAGCCATTGCAGGGAAGATTGCTGCCTGTCCATGTCCGACAGCACGACATGGCGTCCACGGCTGGCAAAGTACCCGGCAAGATTGGTGGCCAGTGTGGTTTTGCCGCTGCCTCCCTTGGGGTTGGCGATCAGTACGGTTCTCAAATTCAGTCTTCCTTGTTTGCCGGCCTGTTGTGCCAGCCGGTGGCTGACCACGTTATTCCGCGCGGCATTTCTTCTTGTGTCTGTTTATGCTTGGGCGCTTGATTTTGCATGCTGAGCGTTATGGGATGCAACCAACAGGCTTGCGATATATCTCCAGGTAACGCGTTTTATAGATGATCCGGCGAGATAACCGCACGCAAAATGGTCTGGTCTTCATGGGCGCGCTGGCGATTGCTCAGCCACCAGATATTGCCTTTCTTGACGCACCAGTACTGAATTTTTCCGCTCATGGCCAGCGCAGCCGCCATACCAAGCGAGGGTTGATGCCCGACAACCAGCACTGAGCCCTGAGCCTTGGGCCAGCCGGCGGCTTGCAATACATCATGCGGAGCGGCGCCGGGGGCGAGGGCGTCGACTGTCGTGAAATCCATCCCCAGTGCCAGCGCAGTTTGCTGGGTGCGCGTGGCCGGGCTCACGATAATGCGAGTAGCGGGGGGCAAGTGCTGGCGTAACCATTCGCCCATGACAGCGGCCTGCTTTTTACCATTGGCCGTGAGTGCGCGAGTGATGTCAGGTGAGGTGTCGTCTGCTTCGGCATGACGCCATAAAATGAGATCCATATAGCGTATCATTCTGTTAAGTTGAATATATCTTAGCGCCTGCACGGCGTATAACAAAGTGACATCTAAGTGAACCTGAAGTGAATCTCCAGATTTTCCTGAAAACACCGCACACATTAATGACCATGAGTCCCGCCGTGGCGGCGACCTTTGAGCGTTTGCTGGCGGTAGGTCGACGCGAATTCCTGACGACGACCATTGATGAGATATTGTGCAGCAGCGCGGGTCTTGCCAGGCAGCAAGACTGGCCGCTGGCGTCATTGGCGGCGCTGGCTGACGGCCTTTCATTGTCGACCGAGTATGTGTTTTTTGCCCAGCCTGTGCATCTGCAACTGCAGCGCGACTCTTTTACGATTGCCGGGCCTGAGGCCTTGTCGCTGCAAAAAGCAGAGGCGGATAGCTTGCTGACTTTATTGAATGAGCATTTTGCGGAGCAGGGACTTAAGTTTGCACAGAGCCCGCATTGCGCTGATCGCTGGTATTTGCAGGTGCAAGCGCCGTCGCATATTCAAACAACCCCGGTCGATGTGGCAATGGGGCGCGATATTCGCGGCCTGTTGCCGCATGGGCAGGATGCGGCTTTCTGGAATGCTGTTTTGAATGAAGTGCAGATGTTGCTGTTCGAGCATCCGCTAAATCAGGCGCGCGAGGCGCAGGGCGCATTGCCGGTAAGCGGCCTGTGGGTCTATGGCGGCGGCGTCTTGCCAGCGAAATCCCCCCGGGTATTGCCGCTGCTTTTTGCTGAGGATGCCGTGGCGCGTGGTCTGGCTACCCTGCAGGCAGGCGAATGCCATGCGGTGCCGCAGGATATTCGCGAATTGCTACGGCATGAAGCGACGCAGGCCTGGCTGGTTCCGGTTGAGTCGGCAGCCGCGGTGGTGAATGGATTGCCCATGCTATGGCAGGCGCTACGTCGCGGGGGGCTAAGTCAGCTGGAATTGAATATTGCTTTGGGAGATCGGGTATTGCAGTGTCGCGTGAACAAATGGGATACCTATCAATTCTGGCGTAAATCCAGACCGTGGACGGAGGTGCTTGGTGGTTAATATTGTAAGACGCGAGCCTGACGAGGCTGCTGCTGCCACGCTGGCAGCCAGTGGCTTGTCGCCATTGCTGGCGCAGCTGCTGGCGGCGCGCGGAGTTAAAACGCCAGTGCAGCTTGAAGCCTCGCTCGCCGGGCTGATTCCTCCTGATCGTCTGACCAATAACACCCGCATGGCGGCTTTGCTGGCAGATGCGATTGTCGCAAAGCGCTCTCTGCTGGTCGTCGGCGATTATGATGCAGACGGGGCAACCGCCACCGCCGTGATGGTGCGCGGCTTGCGCATGCTGGGCGCGGTAGTGGATTTTCTGGTGCCTAATCGCTTTGAGTATGGCTACGGCCTGACGCCGGAAATTGTAGAGCTTGCTGCCCAGTCCAAGCCGGATTTCATCATCACCGTGGATAATGGCATTGCCAGCGTCGATGGGGTGGCGCGTGCTAATGCCCTGGGCATGTCCGTGCTGGTGACGGATCACCATTTGCCCGGCGACCATGTGCCGGCAGCCGCCTGCATTGTGAATCCCAATCAGCATGGCTGCGATTTCCCCAGCAAGCATCTTGCTGGCGTGGGCGTGGCGTTTTATGTGATGCTGGCTTTGCGTGCCGAGATGCGGGCGAGAGGCTTGTTTGAGGGCAAGGCTGAGCCGAATCTGACCAGCCTGCTCGACTTGGTGGCCTTGGGAACGGTGGCTGACCTGGTCAAACTGGATGACAACAACCGCATTCTGGTTGAGCAGGGGCTGCGGCGTATTCGTGCCGGCCAGTGCAGTCCGGGTATTTTATGGCTGATGCGGCTGGCTGGCCGCGAGCCCGCCACCAGTTGCGCGCAGGATCTGGGGTTCAGCGTGGGGCCAAGGCTGAATGCGGCAGGGCGCCTGGATGACATGACGCTGGGCATCAGCTGTCTTCTGGCGGAGGATGAGCCATCGGCCCATGCCATGGCCCAGCAGTTGCATGCCCTCAACCATGAACGTCGCAGCATAGAGGCGGATATGCAGGAAAGTGCGCTGGCTGAGCTGGATGGCCTGGATGCGGAAGGCCGCTACAGCCTGAGTTTGTATCAGCCGGACTGGCATCAGGGGGTAATAGGCATTCTGGCATCGCGCATCAAGGAGCGTTACCACCGTCCGGTGATTGCATTTGCCCAGGCAGGCGATGGGGTGCTCAAAGGTTCGGGGCGCTCTATACCCGGGTTGCATCTGCGCGACGCGCTGGATCTGCTGTCCAAGCGCGAACCTGATCTGATACTCAAGTTTGGCGGACATGCCATGGCGGCCGGATTGAGTATTCGCGAAGAGGATATGGAGCGTTTCCGGCTGGGTTTTGAGTCGGTGGTGACAGGGTTGCTGACCCCGGCTGATCTGGAGTCGATTATTGAAGTCGACGGCGCGCTGACGCTGGATGACATGCACTGGGATGTAGCGGTGGCGCTGCAGCGCCAGGTGTGGGGGCAGGGATTTCCTCCCCCGATGTTTTGCGACGATTTTGAGGTGGTGGCGCAACGGATTGTCGGTGGCAAGCATCTCAAGCTCACTTTGTCGACCCGAGGACGCGCCGTGGATGCGATATTTTTCCGGCAGGAAGAGTTTTTGCCGCAGTATGTCACGGCGGTGTATGAATTGCAGACCAATGCCTTTAACGGCGCCCGCAACGTACAGTTGCTGATCAAGCACTGGCAGCCTGTGGCGGCGCAGTCAAATTGACTGCCGAGCAGGCTGCACGGTACCATTCGGAAAATTTTTAGGTATTCATATGCGTCGTAAGCTGGTGGTCGCTAATTGGAAAATGCATGGCGACCTTGCGCAAAACAAGGTGCTGTTTGATGCATTCAGGCAGCGGCTTGATCATTTGACCTCGGCCGATTTTGCCGTCTGCGTGCCATACCCTTATCTGTTTCAGGCGCAGCAGGAGCTGCAGGGCAGCCATATTGCCTGGGGCGCACAGAATGTTGCCAAGCATGAAGTCGGAGCATACACCGGAGAAGTCAGTGCGCGCATGCTCAAGGACTTTGGTGCCAGTTATGTGATTGTGGGGCACTCCGAGCGCAGTACCGCCTATTGCGAAAGCGACGAGAATATTGCCGCCAAATTTGTGGTGGCGCGCAAATCGGGCATCACGCCTGTGCTTTGCCTGGGAGAAACCCTGGCCGAGCGCGAGTCCGGCCTGTGCCATCAAGTGATTGCCAGCCAGATTGATGCCGTGCTGAAGACGGTGGGGGCTGGCGTGTTTGCACATGCGGTTGTTTCCTATGAACCGGTATGGGCCATCGGCACGGGTTTATCTGCAACACCGGAACAGGCGCAGCAGGTACATGCGTTTATCCGTGATAGAATCGCCGCGCTGGATGTGCATGCGGCAGAAACCGTAAGAATTCTGTATGGGGGTAGCGTAAATCCCCTAAATGCGTCACAATTATTCGTTATGCCGGATATAGACGGCGGTTTGATTGGCAGATGTTCATTGAATGCCAACGATTTTGAGGAAATTTGTCGCGCTGCTTGTCAGTAGATTTGATAAAATCAAACTAAAGCTGACTTAAGCAGTGGATTTGAGAGAACATGGAAACTTTAGTATCAATTGCGCACGTATTGGCTGCACTCGGTGTTATCGGATTGGTATTGCTTCAGCACGGCAAGGGTGCTGATATGGGTGCCGCTTTTGGTAGTGGTGCTTCAGGCAGCCTGTTCGGTGTTAGCGGATCCTCCAACTTCATGAGTCGTGCCACCGCTGTTTTTGTGGCCATCTTCTTTGCTACCAGCTTGACCCTGGCTTACATGTCCAGCCACCGCACCCAAGGTTCAAGCGTCGTCAAGCTCCCAACGAATTCTGTTGTTGCACCTGGCAAGGCAAGCGAAAGCGCGCCAGCCAAACCTGCTGAATCCTCACCAGCAAAGGATGTGCCGCAGTAATAGTTGTATTGGCTTTAGCAGCCAGACTTGCCGTCGTGGTGGAATTGGTAGACACGCTATCTTGAGGGGGTAGTGTCGAAAGACGTATGAGTTCGAGTCTCATCGACGGCACCAATAATTAAAATACTCAATCACAATTAGGTGCATTGAGTTAAATTGGGGCGTGAACATGCTGGAAAACTACTTTCCTATATTACTGTTCATCATCGTCGGTTTAGCCGTCGGTATAGCCCCTATTGTCCTTGGCAAAGTGGTGGCCCCCAGCCGCCCTGACGCCGAAAAAAATTCTCCCTATGAATGCGGCTTCGAAGCTTTCGAAGACGCTCGCATGAAATTCGACGTACGTTATTACCTCGTCGCTATCCTCTTTATCCTGTTCGATCTTGAAATCGCTTTCCTCTTTCCCTGGGCCGTTGTGCTGCAGGAAATTGGTCTTTTCGGTTTTATTGCCATGCTGGTTTTCCTGGGAATTCTGGTGGTGGGTTTCGTCTACGAATGGATGAAGGGGGCGCTCGAGTGGGAATAAACCTCAATCGCTGTCCTGGTAATGTGCCATTGGCGGCGCATGTTCAGTCCGCTGCCTTGCTATCCATTACGCATATTGTTATCGCTCTGCTACCTGCTTTATGGCAAGTAGATGCCGACTACGGGGTCTCTGCATGAGTATTGAAGGTGTACTGGAAAAAGGGTTTGTCACGACCACGCTGGATACGGTCATCAATTACACGCGCACGGGTTCGCTGTGGCCGATGACGTTTGGTCTGGCGTGCTGTGCGGTGGAGATGATGCATGCGGGCGCATCCCGTTATGATCTGGACCGGTTTGGCATTGTATTCCGCCCAAGCCCTCGCCAATCCGATGTGATGATCGTGGCAGGCACGCTGGTCAATAAAATGGCGCCTGCGCTGCGCAAGGTATATGACCAGATGGCCGAGCCGCGCTGGGTTATTTCCATGGGCTCCTGTGCCAATGGCGGCGGTTATTACCATTACTCGTATGCTGTTGTTCGCGGCTGTGACCGTATCGTTCCTGTCGATGTATATGTGCCAGGTTGTCCACCGACAGCCGAGGCGCTGCTCTATGGCATCATCCAGTTGCAAAACAAAATCAAGCGTACCAATACTATCGCCAGGTGATCACATGAGCTCCCGTCTGCAACAACTTACCGCCAATATCGAGTCGGCGCTTGGAGACAAGCTGGGCCGTCTGGTGAGCCATGTCGGCGAATTGACGATTGAATGCTCGGTTGCCAATATGCTGGATGTCTGCCTTATCCTGCGAGACCATCCTTCGCTTAAGTTTGAACAGCTGATTGATCTCTGTGGCGTCGACTATGCCGAGTATGGGGAGGGCAGCTGGAGCGGGCTGCGTTTTGCCACGGTCTACCATTTTCTTTCCATCAGCTTGAACCAGCGTGTACGTTTGCGGGTATTCGCAGCAGATGATGATTTTCCCGTACTTCCTACGCTGGTGGATATGTGGCCGGTTGCCAACTGGTTTGAACGCGAGTCCTTCGACCTTTACGGCATCATGTATGAAGGCCATCCTGATTTGCGCCGCCTGCTCACCGACTATGGTTTTGTAGGCCACCCTTTCCGCAAGGATTTCCCGATGATAGGCAATGTGGAAATGCGCTATGACCCTGAGCAACAGCGCGTCATTTATCAGCCAGTGACGATTGATCCCCGCAACAACGTGCCACGCGTTATTCGTGACGAGGGCTTCCATCATGGCTGAAATTCGTAACTACACCATGAACTTCGGTCCCCAGCACCCGGCTGCGCACGGCGTGCTGCGACTGGTGCTGGAGCTGGATGGCGAAGTCATCCAGCGGGCCGATCCGCACATTGGCCTGTTGCACCGTGCGACGGAAAAGCTGGCCGAGAATCGCACCTATCTGCAGTCCGTGCCTTATATGGATCGCCTCGATTATGTGTCGATGATGGCGAACGAGCATGCCTATGTCATGGCGATTGAAAAGCTGCTTGGGCTCGAAGTCCCCATCCGCGCCCAATACATCCGCGTGATGTTCGATGAAATTACCCGCGTGCTGAATCACCTGCTGTGGCTGGGTGCGCATGCGCTGGACGTGGGGGCGATGACGGTATTCCTGTACGCGTTCCGCGAGCGTGAAGACCTGTTTGACTGCTATGAAGCCGTCTCTGGCGCTCGCATGCACGCTGCTTACTACCGGCCTGGCGGTGTCTATCGTGATTTGCCAGCCCGTATGCCGCAATACGAAAGCTCGACGGTACGCGCCAAGGATGAAATCAAGCGCCTCAATGAAAATCGCCAGGGCTCCTTGCTCGACTTTATTGAAGACTTTACCAACCGCTTCCCAGGCTATGTGGACGAATACGAAACCCTGCTGACTGATAACCGTATCTGGAAGCAGCGTACAGTGGGTATTGGCGTGGTGACGCCTGAGCGTGCCTTGGCGCTGGGCTTGTCCGGTCCCATGCTGCGCGGTTCTGGTTTCGCCTGGGACCTGCGCAAGAAACAGCCTTACGAAGTCTACGACAAGATGGATTTCGACATCCCGGTGGGCGTAAATGGCGATTGCTATGACCGTTACCTGGTGCGTATCGAAGAAATGCGCCAATCCAACCGCATCATCAAGCAATGCATAGACTGGCTGCGCAAAAATCCTGGCCCGGTGATTACTGACAATCACAAGGTGGCACCACCCGCCCGTGAAGGCATGAAGCAGGACATGGAGTCCTTGATTCACCACTTCAAGCTGTTTACCGAAGGCTTTCATGTGCCCGCCGGAGAAGCCTATGCAGCGGTGGAACACCCCAAGGGTGAGTTTGGCATTTACCTGATTTCGGATGGGGCGAACAAGCCTTATCGTTTGAAAATTCGTGCGCCTGGTTTTCCGCATCTGGCAGCGCTGGATGAAATGACGCGCGGCCACATGATTGCCGACCTGGTGGCCATTATCGGTACACAGGATATCGTTTTCGGGGAGATTGATCGCTAATGTTGTCTCAGGAATCCCTCGCCAAGATTGATCGCGAATTGACCAAATACCCGGCTGACCGTCGTCAGGCAGCCGTCATGTCCGCCTTGCGTATTGCCCAGGACGAAAAAGGCTGGTTGTCCAAAGATACAGTGGCCTTTGTGGCGGAGTATCTGGGCATCCCGCCGATTGCCGCTCTGGAAGTCGCCAGTTTCTACAATATGTATGAACTGGAACCGGTAGGGCAGTACAAGATCACCGTCTGTACCAATATCTCCTGCATGCTGCGTGACTCCGATGTCATTGTGGACCATTTGCAGGAGCGCCTCGGTATCGGCTTCAACGAAACCACGCCTGATGGCAAATTCACACTCAAAGAAGGCGAGTGCATGGGCTGTTGCGGCGGTGCGCCTTTGTTCCATATCAACAACAAGCGCATGTGTGAATTCCTGACCAAGGAAAAAGTGGATGCGATTCTGGAGGAGTTGAAGTAATGGCTGCTTTTGATACGCCTGTTCAACATCGCTCCGACAAGGAAACTCTGGTCTGCCTGCGCACGCTGGGGCAGCCTGATCCCGCATCGCTGCAAGCCTATCTGAATGTGGGCGGCTACAAGCAATTGCAACGCCTGGTGCAGGATAAGGTGAAAGCCACCGACGTCATCACTCAGGTCAAGCTTTCCGGTCTGCGCGGCCGCGGTGGCGCTGGTTTTCCTACCGGCCTCAAGTGGAGCTTCATGCCGCGTTATTACGATGGCACCAAGTATCTGGTATGCAATACCGATGAAGGCGAGCCCGGTACCTTCAAGGACCGCGACATCATCCGCTACAACCCGCACCAACTGATCGAAGGCATGGCCATCGCCGCCTATACGCTGGGTGCGCGCGTCGGCTACAACTACATACACGGTGAAATCTGGCAGGACTACGAGATCTTCGAGCGTGCGCTGGATGAAGCGCGTGCTGCTGGCTTCATAGGCGAAAACCTGTTCGGCACCACCTTCAGTTTTGATCTGTTTGCCGTGCATGGCTATGGCGCTTACATCTGCGGTGAAGAAACTGCACTGATCGAGTCGATTGAAGGCAAGAAGGGCCAGCCGCGTTTCAAGCCGCCATTCCCCGCCAGTTACGGTGTGTTCGGCAAGCCGACCAATGTCAACAATACCGAGTCCTACACCTCGATTCCCTGGATACTTGAGCATGGTGGCGATGCCTTCCAGGCGCTGGGTGTGCCAAACTCAGGCGGCACCAAGCTGTTTTCGGTGTCCGGTCATGTCGAGCGCCCGGGCAATTACGAAGTGCGCATGGGCGTGCCGTTTACCGAACTGCTCGATATCGCCGGTGGCGTCTGGAAAGGTCGCCAGCTTAAGGCCGTGATTCCTGGTGGTCCATCGACGGCCGTCATGCCCGCTGCCGCCATCATGGGTGCGACCATGGATTACGACGGCTTGTCCAAGGCGGGTTCAAGCCTGGGTGCAGGATCCATGATCGTGATGGATGAAACCACCTGCATGGTGAAAACCCTGAAACGTCTCTCGTATTTCTTCTATGAAGAATCCTGCGGTCAATGCACGCCGTGCCGTGAAGGTACAGGCTGGCTTTACCGCGTGGTGAAACGTATTGTCGAGGGTGAAGGTCGCATGGGCGATCTTGATCTTCTGACCGATGTGAGCAGCAATATCTCCGGCCGCACGATTTGCGCGCTGGGCGATGCCGCTGCCACGCCGGTGCTCAGTTTCATCAAGCATTTCCGTCCCGAATTCGAATATTACATTCAGCATGGCAAGTCCATGGTGACGGGCAAGGCGGAGTGATGGTCATGACCACGTACACATGTAATTTCAGTCGTGATAAAGCCAGCCAGCTGGCGTTCTTGCGTGTGCCCGGGGTTGAACATGGCTTTTCAGTGTTAGGCTTTTCAAGGTTAGTACCATGCTGAATATAGAGATAGACGGCAAAGCCGTAGAAGTCGATCACGGCACCACGATCATCGATGCAGCGGACAAGCTTGGCATTGCCATTCCGCGTTTCTGCTATCACAAAAAACTCTCCGTCGCCGCCAATTGCCGCATGTGCCTGGTGCAGGTCGAGAAGTTTGCAAAGCCTTTGCCTGCCTGCGCAACCCCGGTTGCTGATGGCATGAAAATTTTCACCCGCTCCAAAGCCGCCGTGGAAGCGCAGAAAAGCGTCATGGAGTTTCTGCTGATCAATCACCCGCTGGATTGCCCGATTTGCGATCAGGGTGGCGAGTGTGACCTGCAGGATATCGCCGTTGCCTACGGCGCCCCCGCTTCGCGCTATGCCGAAGAAAAGCGGGTGGTACTGAACAAGAATATCGGCCCACTGGTCTCCACCGACATGACGCGCTGCATTCAGTGCACGCGCTGCGTTCGCTTCCTCAAGGAAGTCGGCGGCATGATGGAGCTTGGCATGGTCGGCCGTGGCGAGCATGCCGAAATTACGGCGTATGTCGACAAGAGTGTCGACTCTGAACTATCCGGCAATATCATTGATTTGTGCCCCGTGGGCGCACTCACCAGCAAGCCATTCCGCTACAAAGCCCGTACCTGGGAACTGACGCGCCGTCCTTCCATTGCACCGCATGATGGTCTGGGTTCGCAGATCGAAGTACATATCAAGGATGGCAAAGTGCTGCGCGTACTGCCGCGCGAGAAGGAAAGCATCAATGAATGCTGGCTGTCTGACCGCGACCGTTTTTCCTATGAAGGCCTGAACAGCCCCGACCGTCTGACCGTGCCTATGATCAAGCATCACGGTGAGTGGCACGAAACGGACTGGAAGACAGCACTGGAATTTGCGGCAGGCCAGCTCAAGGACATTACCAATGCCGATGGCGGCGAGCAGCTGGGCGTACTGGTTTCACCCAACAGCACCATGGAAGAAGCCTACCTTGCCAAGCAGATTGCGCATGGCCTGGGCTCCAGCAATATTGATTATCGCCTGCGCCAGACCGACTTCCGCCTGGATGGCAAGCGCATGGGTACGCCGTGGATGGGCTGCAATATCCCTGACCTGCAAGAGATGGATCGCATTCTGGTTATCGGTAGCAATCTGCGCAATGAGCACCCGTTGCTGGCAAACCGTATTCGCAAGGCAGTAGCGCAGGGCGCCGAGCTGTCGCTGGTCAACCCGATGGATGATGATCAGTTGATGGCCGTCAAGCACAAGGCCATCTGCACCCCGAACGATATGGTCAACGTGCTGGCGCAGATACTGAAAGCCATGTCAGGCTTGCAACGCCTGTCGCTGTGTTTGCCCAAGTCCCTTAATGATCTGCTGGAAACCGTCCGCGTGTGGGATAACTCGCAAGCCATGGCAGAAAGCCTCGCCGGGCTGGGCAAAGAGGTCGACCTCGTCAGCCCGCGCACCGGTATTTTCCTGGGCAATATTGCCCAAAGTCATCCTCGCTTTACCGAGCTTTACAGTCTGGCTGAAGCCATTGCATCGCTCTGCGGCGCTACCTTTGGCATCCTGTCGCCAGCAGCCAATAGCACCGGTGCCCATCTGGTGGGCGCCCTGCCAGGCGAGCATGGCCTGAATGCCAAAGCCATGCTGGAGTCACCTCGCAAGGCTTACCTGCTGGTGAATGTGGAGCCTGAGCTGGATTGCCATCATGCTGCGCAGGCCCGCCAGGCCATTGCGGAAGCCGAGTGTGTGATCGCGCTGACAGCATACAAATCCGAGGCGCTGGAGCATGCCGATGTGCTGCTGCCAATTGCGCCGTTTACCGAGACCTCCGGCACCTACATGAGCATGGAAGGGCGCGTGCAGAGTTTTACCGCGGTGACCAAGCCGTTGGGCGAATGCCGTCCGGGCTGGAAGGTATTACGCGTGTTGGGCAATACCCTGGGCTTGTCCGGCTTTGATTTTGATAGCAGTGAGCAAGTTAAAAACGCGATTTTTGGCGGTCAGAAACCTTCTACTGTGGTCTGGAATTCGCTCAATAACAATCTGCGCGAACTGATCGAAATTCAGGTCAAGATCAAATCCAATGTCTTGCAACGCCTGGGCGAAGTACCGCAGTTCCAGTCCGATGCCATCGTGCGTCGCTCACCGCCATTGCAGAAAACCCGTGCCGTGCAGGCTCCGGTAGCTGCCATGCATAGTCAGCTGCTTACAGAGCTGGGCCTGGATGATGGTGAAATGGTCACCGTGAAGCAGGGGGTGGCAAGTGTACTGCTGAAAGCCAAGCGTGATGATGGCCTGCCACATGGCGTGGTGCGCGTACCGACCGCTCTGCCGGTAACCAGCCTGCTGGGTGATCTCATGGGCGAAATCGAGGTGACACGCGCATGATCGCCTTTATGCAAAATCTGTTGGGCCCCGCGTGGCCCGTGGTCTGGACCCTGGTCAAGATCATTGCCATCGTGGCGCCCATCATGGGCGCGGTGGCTTACCTGACTCTGGCTGAACGCAAGGTGATTGGCTTCATGCAGGTGCGCATGGGGCCTAACCGTGTGGGCTATTTTGGCTTGCTGCAGCCGATTGCCGATGGCCTGAAGCTGCTGATGAAGGAAATCATCATCCCTTCGGCGGCTAATAAAACCTTGTTCCTGCTGGGGCCTGTGCTGGCGATTGCGCCTGCGCTGGCGGCCTGGGCCGTGGTGCCGTTTGATGTGGACATGATACTGGCCGATATTGACGCTGGCTTGCTGTATATCCTCGCCATGACTTCGGTGGCCGTATATGGCGTGATCATCGCCGGTTGGGCATCCAACTCCAAGTATGCCTTCCTTGGCTCGCTTCGCTCGGCGGCTCAGATTGTTTCCTACGAAATTGCCATGGGTTTTGCCCTGGTAGGCGTGCTGATGTGCGCCGGCAGCCTGAATCTGGGCAAGATCGTGGTCGCGCAGGCGGGCGGTTTCTGGCAATGGTACTGGTTGCCATTGTTCCCCTTGTTTATTGTTTACTTTATCAGTGCAGTGGCTGAAACCAATCGCGCCCCATTTGACGTGGCCGAAGGCGAATCCGAAATTGTCGCGGGGTTCCATGTGGAATACTCGGGCATGGCGTTTGCCGTGTTCTTCCTGGCTGAATACGCCAACATGATACTGGTCTGCATGCTGGCAGCCATCATGTTCCTGGGTGGCTGGCAGCCTTTGCTGGACGTAGCGCCTTTCAACATGATTCCAGGCTTCCTGTGGCTGATCATCAAGGTGGCGCTGCTGTTGTTCTTCTTCCTTTGGTTTCGGGCTACTTTCCCGCGTTATCGCTATGACCAGATCATGCGACTGGGCTGGAAGGTGTTTATTCCTATCACGCTTGTTTGGATCATCGTGGTTGGCGGTCTGATGCAGACCCCGCTGGCCTATCTGTTCCACTGAGACCATTATGCTAGCCAAGATCAAAACCGTATTATCAAGCCTGATGCTGGTCGAGTTGCTGAAAGGCATGGCGCTGACCGGACGTTATTTCTTCGCGCGCAAGATCACCATTCAGTTTCCGGAAGAGCGCACTCCCATGAGCCCGCGTTTCCGTGGTCTGCATGCCTTGCGCCGCTACCCGAATGGCGAGGAGCGCTGCATTGCCTGCAAGCTGTGCGAAGCGGTTTGCCCGGCCATGGCGATCACCATTGAATCTGAGCAGCGCGAAGACAATACGCGCCGCACCACACGCTACGATATCGACCTGACCAAGTGCATTTTCTGCGGCTTCTGCGAAGAATCATGCCCGGTCGACTCCATTGTGGAAACGCGGATTTTTGATTACCACGGCGAGAAGCGCGGCGATTTGCTCTATACCAAGCCCATGCTGCTGGCGGTGGGCGATAAATATGAAACCCAGATTGCGGCGGATCGCAGTGCGGACGCCAAATACCGCTAATTTAGCGTGCCAATAAACACGAGCGACGGATACGAAAAACCATGCGCCCTACATCAACCGAGCTGACTAGATGAATTTCAACGACTACGTATTCTATGTCCTGGCGGCTATCCTGCTGTTTGCTGGCTTGCGCGTCATTACTTCACGCAATCCGGTGCATGCCGCCTTGCATCTGGTGCTGGCCTTTTTTACCGCCGCCGGTATCTGGTTGCTGCTGGAAGCCGAGTTTCTGGCGATTGCCCTGGTGCTGGTTTACGTGGGCGCGGTGATGGTGCTGTTCCTGTTTGTGGTGATGATGCTGGATATCAACCTCGACAAGCTGCGTGAAGGTTTCTGGGAAGCGCTGCCGATTGCCTTGCCCGTGGGCATTCTGATGACGCTGGAAATGGTCATGATTCTGGGCTCCAGGCACTTCGGCGTTGACCGTGTTGCAGCGCCAACCCCGCATCCCGCCGGTTATAGCAATACTGCCGAGCTTGGGCGCCAGCTGTATACCGATTACCTGCTGCCGTTTGAGCTAGCTTCTGTGGTGCTGCTGGTGGCGATTGTGGCGGCCATTGCGCTGACCCTGCGTGATCGCAAGGATTCGAAATTCATTGACCCGGCCGAGCAGGTCAAGGTCAAGCGTGCAGATCGTATTCGCATGGTGAGCATGCCTGCCGATGTGGAAATCCCGGCAGCTGCCGAGACCGAAGGAAAGGACAAGGCGTAATGGTTGGACTCTCGCATTACCTCATACTGGGTTCATTGCTGTTTGCCATCAGCGTGGTCGGCATTTTCCTTAACCGCAAAAACGTCATCGTGCTGTTGATGGCGATTGAGCTCATGCTGCTGGCGGTTAACCTCAACTTTATTGCCTTCTCGCATTATCTGCAGGATACGGCTGGCCAGGTGTTCGTGTTCTTCATTCTGACGGTGGCGGCGGCAGAGTCTGCCATTGGTCTAGCCATTCTGGTGGTGCTGTTCAGAAACCTGAAAACCATCAACGTCGATGACATCAACAGTCTCAAGGGTTAAGCGGAAAATAACAAATGACTGACATGCAAACCATCTATCTGCTGATCCCGCTCTTGCCACTGGTAGCAGCGACCATTGTCGGCCTGTTTGGCCGCATGCTGCCGCGCGCTGCTGCACACTGGCTCACCATTGCCGGTGTGGCAGGTGCCTTTGCGCTGTCGGTAGTGGTATTCAATGATGTGTTGCAGGGCAGGGTGTTCAACGGCACGGTCTACACCTGGCTGACCAGTGGCGATACTAGCTTTGAAGTGGGCTTCCTGATTGACCGGCTGACAGCTGTCATGATGCTGGTGGTGACCTTTGTTTCGCTGATGGTGCACGTGTACACCATAGGCTACATGGCCGAAGATCCTGGCTATAGCCGCTTCTTCAGCTATATCTCGCTGTTTACCTTCTCCATGCTGATGCTGGTGATGAGCAACAACTTCATGCAGCTCTTCTTCGGCTGGGAGGCGGTGGGCCTGGTGTCCTATCTGCTGATTGGTTTCTGGTACACACGTCCAACCGCCATCTACGCCAATCTCAAGGCTTTCCTAGTTAACCGCGTGGGCGATTTCGGCTTCCTGCTCGGCATTGCCATGGTGCTGTATTTCTTTGGCAGCCTGGATTACGCCGCCGTGTTCTCCATCGCACCGCAGTTTGCCGATGCCACGGTCAGCATCATCCCCAATACCGAATGGTCGCTGCTAACGGTGATTTGCATCCTGCTGTTCATCGGCGCCATGGGTAAATCGGCGCAAGTGCCTTTGCATGTGTGGCTGCCAGATTCCATGGAAGGCCCGACCCCTATTTCTGCGCTGATCCACGCGGCCACCATGGTGACCGCCGGTATTTTCATGGTGGCGCGCATGTCGCCGCTGTTTGAAATGTCGACCACCGCCTTGTCCACCGTGATGGTGATCGGCGCGATTACTGCCTTGTTCATGGGCTTTCTGGGCATTATCCAGAACGACATCAAGCGCGTGGTGGCGTATTCCACACTTTCACAGCTGGGATACATGACAGTGGCGCTGGGTGCATCGGCATACTCCGTGGCCATCTTCCACCTGATGACCCATGCCTTCTTCAAGGCCTTGCTGTTCCTGGCCGCCGGTTCTGTGATCATGGGCATGCACCACGATCAGGACATCCGCAATATGGGTGGCCTGCGCAAATACATGAAGATTACCTGGATCACCTCGCTGATTGGCTCCCTGGCGCTGATCGGCACACCATTGTTGTCCGGCTTCTATTCCAAGGATTCGATTATCGAAGCGGTGAAGCTGTCGCATATCCCCGGCAGTGGCTTTGCCTACTTTGCCGTGCTGGCCGGCGTGTTTGTGACGGCGTTTTACTCTTTCCGCATGTATTTCCTGGTATTCCATGGCAAGGAGCGCTGGATGGAAAAACCAGCGCACGCGCATGATCACCATGATGCCCATGCCGATGATGATCATGATCACGACGAGCATCACCACGGCCTGGGTCCGCACGACAAGCCGCACGAGTCGCCCTGGGTGGTGACCCTGCCGCTGATCGCACTGGCGATCCCATCGCTGGTTATTGGCTATATCGCCATTGGCCCCATGCTGTTCGGACATTTCTTTGATGGCGTGATCTTTGTGGATACCGAGGCACACCCCGTCATGCATGAGCTGGCGCATCATTTCCATGGCGCAGGTGCCATGGCGCTGCATGCCCTGACCAGCCTGCCTTTCATTTTTGCCCTGGCGGGTGTGGTGCTGTCGTGGTTTTTCTACATGAAGCGGCCGGACATCCCTGCCGCCATCCAGAAGCGTTGCGGCTGGCTGTATCGCCTGATGGAAAACAAATATGGCTTTGATACCTTTAACGAGAAGGTATTCGCCGGTGGCTCGCGCTTCCTGGGCGGCAAGCTCTGGGGCATAGGCGACGTCAAGTGGATCGATGGTTATCTGGTCAACGGCACCGCACGCCTGATTGGTCGCATTTCTGGCATCATCCGGCACTTGCAGTCCGGCCTGATCTATCACTACGCCTTTGCCATGATCATCGGCGTGTTCCTGTTACTGTCCTTGTTCATGAAAGTATAAGCGGTGGATTGGCCTATTCTTAGTCTAAGTATCTGGGTACCTATTTTCGCCGGGGTGCTGGTGCTGTGCACGGGCGGTGATCAAAACGCACGTCTGGCGCGCTGGCTGGCCTTGTTCGGCAGTATCGCGGCTTTCCTGGTCACGCTGCCTTTGTATACCCATTTCAACATGATGGATGGCGGCTTTCAGTTTCAGGAAGGCCATCGCTGGATCACCTCCTTCAATATCAATTACCACCTGGGTGTTGATGGCCTGGCCGTACCGCTGATCATCCTCACCAGCTTTACCACGGTGATAGTGGTGATTGCCGGCTGGGAAGTGATCGAAAAGCGCGTGGCGCAATACATGGCGGCATTCCTGATCATGTCTGGGTTGATGATCGGCGTGTTTGCCGCGCTGGATGCCATTCTGTACTACATGTTCTGGGAAGCGATGCTGATCCCGATGTTCCTGGTGATTGGTATCTGGGGTGGGCCTAACCGCGTCTATGCCACCATCAAGTTCTTCCTGTATACCTTTATCGGCTCTCTGCTGATGCTGGTGGCTTTCATCTATCTCTATCACCAGAGCAATAGTTTTGAGCTGGTGGATTACTACCAGCTGCCGCTCAGCTTCAAGGCGCAGATCCTGATCTTCCTGGCTTTCTTCATGGCATTTGCCGTCAAGGTGCCGATGTGGCCTGTGCATACCTGGCTGCCGGATGCCCACGTGGAAGCGCCAACGGGTGGTTCCGTGGTACTGGCGGCCATTGCGCTCAAGCTTGGCGGCTACAGCTTCCTGCGCTTTGCCATGCCGATAGCTCCAGATGCTGCGCATTACCTCTCCGGCTTCATGATCACGCTGTCGCTGATTGCCGTGGTGTATATCGCCCTGGTGGCGCTGGTGCAAAAAGACATGAAAAAGTTGATTGCCTATTCGTCGATTTCGCACATGGGCTTTGTCACGCTGGGCTTCTTCATTTTCAATCCGCTGGGCATGGAAGGCGCGATTGTGCAGATGATTTCGCACGGTTTTGTATCCAGTGCCATGTTCCTCTCGGTGGGCGTGCTGTATGACCGCATGCATAGCCGCCAGATCGCCGATTACGGCGGTGTGGTCAATACCATGCCAACATTTGCCGCCTTTGCTGTGCTGTTTGGCATGGCCAATGCCGGTCTGCCAGGCACCTCCGGCTTTGTGGGGGAATTCATGGTAATTCTGGGCGCCTTGCAAGCCAACTTCTGGTTTGCCTTCCTCGCCTCCACCACGCTGATCCTGGGCGCAGCCTATACGCTGTGGATGGTGAAGCGCGTGTTCTATGGTGAGATCGGCAATGCCCATGTGGCCGCGCTGAAAGACCTGAATCGCCGTGAGTTTTTCATCCTGTCGGTGCTGGCTGTGCTGGTGATCGGGTTTGGCGTGTATCCGCACCCGATTACCGAAATGACACACGCCACCGTGAACAACCTGCTCGCGCACATGGCGCAGAGCAAGCTGCTTTGATAATGCCTAGATAACAAGCGAACCAGCCAATGAACGCGATTCAATCCGACCTGTATGCCGCCTTGCCGGAGATCATCATTCTCTGTATGGCGATGTTCGTGCTGCTTCTGGACCTATTCCTCAAGTCACACAATCGCTCCCTGATATACATTTTTACCCAGCTGGGCCTCGCAGCGGCGGCAGTCGTCACCGCGTGCACGCACAATGTCTCGGTAGTGAGCTATGCCTTCAATGGCATGTTTGTCGATGACCCTTTGTCTGATGTGCTCAAGCTGATGATGTACCTGACAACATCGGTGATGCTGGTCTATACCCGCCAATATGTCTCGCTGCGTGACATGTTCCGTGGCGAGTATTTTGCCCTCACGCTGTTTGCTTTGCTGGGCATGATGATCATGGTCTCCGGCCAGCACTTCCTCACGCTCTACATGGGCCTGGAACTACTGTCGCTGTGTCTGTATGCACTGGTCGCCATGGACAGGGATAATCCGCGCGCCACCGAAGCCGCCATGAAGTATTTTGTGCTGGGTGCGCTGTCCTCCGGCATGCTGCTGTACGGCATGTCCATGCTGTACGGCGTGACGGGGACGCTGGATGTTGCCGAAGTCGCCAACGCCTTGCTGCAAGGCGCACCTGATCATGCCGTGCTGGTATTGGGCGTGGTATTCCTGATTGCAGGCCTGGGCTTCAAGCTGGGTGCCGTGCCGTTCCAGATGTGGGTGCCGGATGTGTACCATGGCGCGCCAACGGCCGTCACGCTGTTCATTGGTTCCGTGACCAAGCTGGCCGCATTTGCCTTCATGATTCGCCTGCTGATCCAAGGGCTGTATGTGCTCGCCATCGATTGGCAGGGCATGCTGGCGATCATGGCTGTGTTGTCCATCCTCATCGGCAATATCACCGCCATTGCGCAAACCAACCTCAAGCGCATGCTGGCATATTCCACCATCTCGCATGTGGGCTACCTGCTGTATGGCTTCATGAGTGCGGGCACCAATGGTTATGTGTCCGCCATGTTTTACATCATGGCTTATGTGCTGATGACCCTGGGCGGCTTCGGCATCATGCTTTTGCTGTCACGCAAAGGCTTTGAGGCCGATAACCTGGAAGACCTGAAAGGCCTCAACCAGCGCAGCCCATGGTATGCCTTCCTCATGCTCATCATCATGTTCTCCATGGCCGGTGTGCCACCCACGCTGGGCTTCTACGCCAAGTTTGCCGTGCTGCAGGCCGCGCTCCAGGCTGGCTTTGTTGGCCTCGTCATCTTTGCCGTGGTCATGGCCGCGATTGGTGGTTTCTACTACCTGCGCGTGGTCAAACTCATGTACTTTGATGAACCACTGGATAACACGCCGATCAAAGCCCCGATCGACATGAAAGTGCTGCTCAGCCTCAATGCGCTGCTGTTGCTCGCACTCGGCATGTTCCCGCAACGATTGATGGATATTTGCGCTTACGCCATCACCCACAGTTTTCAATAAGTAGCTGATATGACACAAACGATTTTGCTGTTGCTGGCCCTGGTGCTGGCGAATATGCCCTGGTTTTCCGAACGCCTGTTTTTCGTGATCCCGCTTAAAGGCGGCACCAAGCACACTGGCTGGTGCCTGCTCGAACTCATCGTGATGTACTTTGTCACCGGTGGCATCGCCCACTACGCCGAACTCTCTACCATGGGCCAGGCATTCCCCCAGGGCTGGGAATTCTATGCCACCACCGGCAGCCTGTTCCTCGTCTTCGCCTTCCCTGGCTTCGTCTACCGCTACTTCTGGCTCAACCGCGCCTGAGCCTGCGTTATCAAGCCGCCAGCACTCAGTGATGGCGGCCTGTCTGTTGAATTTTGCTTTCAGGACCAGGATAATAAAGCCTCCTTTCGCCATCACCCGCATGGCTTCCGGGGTGTAGCTTAGCCTGGTAGAGCGCCGCGTTCGGGACGCGGAGGCCGGAGGTTCGAATCCTCTCACCCCGACCATCTCTCAATACTAAATTCATTCCTTTATTTCATTGGCCGACTGGGCTTCGCTGAATGACAATAATAGCGACTGCCATAATTAATAGAACTGTTATAAGTCCGATCTTTCTTCCCCAGCCAATAGGGTGATGCGTGATTGTAAAACCACATGATTTATCCCAGCTCGTCTCACCAGTTGTCGTTAGCCTTCTGTAGGCCATGTATTGCGCGACGGTACTGAGAAATGGCACGCCAAATGCCATCCCACTCCACGTTAAGGCGACAGTTCGTTTTAAAGCGTCCAGGTATTCGATTAGTTCAGAACCATTTTTATTGATTTCTATATTGAACAAAAACTTCCCTGGAGTTATTCCAAAGCTCGTGAGAATAATTGGCTCAATGATACAAGCCAGGGCAAGTATCAGGATATTGATGAGTCTCCCATCTAAAAACTCATTGCCTGTAAACACCAATGGCGCTGAGTCGGATGGTATGAATACACCAATTATTAAGCCGATAATAAGGTACAAAGCAACATAGTCTATAGTCCTGGCAAACAGCCTTCTCCATGGGTGCGTTCCTGAAATTGCCTCAGAACTGCAAACTGAGTTGCTTGTTATTTCAGCACCGGTTGGAGTCAGGCATTCCGAACAAATCTCGGTCCCCTGATCATAATTCTTTCCACAGCTTACACAGTAGTTCATGACGTTAAATTTCCCCTTTATTTTTCGATCAATTCGCCTTTTTATGTTTGTGTTATATCGTGGAGTTTTGTGGGGCTCTGGCAGAGCATCGCACTTCTATTTTGACCTATCTTCTCTGTCGTACAAACATTAAAGTTATTTAAGTCCACGTTTCAGCTCGATGGAATATACACGCAGGGCTTTAATCTCAGACATGGTCCTGTTGGGCATCTGTATCAAGAGTACTTTTAAGCGGTAGTGGAGGACGCGCCTGCTTGCCGATATTAAGCAGTAACCCAGCGCATGCCCATAGCCGATCTATGGACTTGCAAGCATAAGCGCTGGTCCGTACCATGTTCTTCAAGCTGGCGGTGCTTTAAGTGACGGAGATGTGAAGAGCGCTGCAGGATTTCTTGCTCTCGGAGCAATTGAGTTCGAAGGACGGAAATCGCTTGGGCTGGGGGCGAACACTGGAGTCTCCGACGGCGCATTGTTGATCGGTAGTAAACGACTTCAATTTAATCAACCAAAGAGCCCAGAATATCAGCCAGTCAGAAATGAACCTGCAACCATATACGGTAGAGAGTATTCGGGTCATGCTTTAGATCGCATGCAGGATCGAGGAGTTATGCCCTCTGTTGTCCAGAATACTGTTGAAAATGGGTTTGCAACTCCCAGCAGAGGTTCTACAACAGTTCATTATGACTCGGTCAACAACGTTACCGTAGTGACAAATAGCAAAGGAAAGGTTGTAACCGTCAAGTATGGACGATAGTCTTGATAAGCATGTGTTTCTTGCAGAAGCCAGGGAGGCAGTCAGTACTCATATTGCATTTTCCCGTTTTGTGCGTGGTACCGAATCCTTATGCGGTAGCGGTAACCCGTTTTTGTCAGGTGAGGATATTTCACGGTTCGACAAACTGTGGTTTGAATTAGAAATCGTCAATGCTGGTGCGCTCTCTGATTGGGAGGATCAGGGCAAGCCAGCCAACTGGATTAATGAATGGGAGGCAACGTATAAGCCTGATGCAGTGGAATTAATCGAAAACCTTGTGGTTTTGCTACAGAATAAATAAAACGGCCTCTTATCGTAGATGCAAATAAAGCATTACAGGCATCTAGCCGCCCACATGGTCGAACCGGCGGGTGCTTGGCCTTGGGGCAGTTATGGGCGCCAATGTTGGTGAAATACCTTCTTCGTTATCAATCCCTTTGTATGACTTTCATCCAGATGATGGTAAAGCCTAACCCGTAACAGCTGCATGTCTGATGGAATGAAAAAACAACAGGGATTGCTAGACTCAAGTTGGCTATGGCATCGTATCTTCTCTTAGAGATATCAGTGACGAATGATATGGTTCACATCCTAGTTAAACACTACCTACCCATGCGCATAGCCGAATGTCCCGCTATCGCTTAAACTCAATCCTCTACCTACTAATTCCTCCCTCCCATGCACAACTACAACGACCTCATCGAAACTCCTATCTCTTCTGAAGTAATCGCCTCGGGCGGTATGCTGACGGCGCGCCGCGATCAGGTGCGCTTGCCTAATGGCGGGCAAAGCCAGCGCGAGTATGTGTTGCACCCCGGTGCTGTGGTGATGGTGGCACTGCTGGATAACGGCCATCTGATACTGGAGCGACAGTTCCGCTACCCTTTGCGCCGGGTGTTTATTGAGTTGCCGGCGGGCAAGATTGATCAGGGCGAGGCGCCGCTGCTGACTGGGCAGCGCGAGTTGCTGGAGGAAACCGGCTACACCGCCAAGGAGTGGGTGTATCTCGGTTTGCAGCATCCCTGCATTGGCTACTCAAATGAAGTGATTCATATCTATCTGGCCCGTGGTCTTACCGCTGGTGAACACAAGCGCGATGAAGATGAGGCTTTGCATATTATTGATGCCAGCTTGCAGGATTGCCTGGCGATGGTGCAGCGCGGCGAGATTACCGATGGCAAAACCATCGTGGCGTTGATGTGGGCGGAGAAGTATTTGTCTGGCCAATGGCAGCCGATGCCAGCGCAGGCTTGAGATGACAGATCGCGCACTGGTAGTGGGCTGCGGTGATCTGGGGCAGGCCGTCGCCAGCCTGCTGCAGGATGGAGGACTGGAAGTGTATGGGCTGAAGCGCAGCGCCACGGACTTGCCGGCAGGTGTGCATCTGCTGCAGGCGGACGTGACGCAGCCTGAAACCTTGCAGGGGTTGGCGGCCTTGAAGCCCCGTATCGTGATTTATTGCGTGGCGGCGGATGCGCATCGCGATGACAGTTACCGTGCGCATTATGTGGATGGTTTGCGCAATACCCTGGCGGCCCTGCGGCAAGCGCCACCTGAGCATGTGTTTTTTGTTTCCAGCACGGGCGTGTACGGGCAGGTGAGCGATGATCTGCTGGATGAAGCCACGATACCGGTGCCGGATGGTTTTAGTGGCGAACGCATGTTGCAGGCGGAGCAGCTATTGGCGAGTGAATATCCTGCCGCGCATACGATTCTGCGTTTCTCGGGCATCTACGGACCTGGCCGCCGCCGTATGCTGGACCTGGCGCGTGAGCCTGCGCGCTGGCCCGCGCAAAATGGCTGGACCAACCGCATCCACCGGGATGATGGCGCGGCCGCGATTGCCTACCTGGTCAAGCAACTGTTTGCAGGCAAGCCGGTGGAGCCGCTGTATGTGGTGACGGATGACCGGCCTGCATCGCAATACGAGGTGCTGCAATGGCTGGCACAGCAGATGGGGGTGCCGGATGCCCCGCAGGCTGCGCCTGCGATTAGTGGCAACAAGCGCCTGAGCAATCAGCGCCTGCGGCATACAGGGTTTCAGTTGCGCTATCCGGATTATCAAGCAGGTTATGCGGCGCTCTTGGAACAGGAAAACCTGGAGCCTTGATTATTCTGCCAGGATAGTCAGCAACGCCGTTTGTCGGGCATGCTCCCATCGGGGCCTCATCCCCACGCAACCCTTGCGGATATGAATGGGCGGGCGATTCCGACAATACAGGTTCGATAATATAGAGCCGATCAAACAGAAATACGCATATCCCAGTCCGTCAGGCCAGGGCTTGCTGGGCCAGCTGATTCAGCGCCAGCAACAGCTCATCCATATCTTCTGTTTGTGTGTAGGGGTTCATCAGCGTGGTGCGTAGCCAGACGCGGCCTTCCAGCGTGACGCGCGTTAAATGAAAGCGGCCGCTCTGCACCAGTTGCTCGCGCAGGCGGCTCTGATGCGCATCCAGCGCGGGGCCTTCCAGTGCAGTTGGCCGATGGCGGAAACACACGATATTGGTTTGCGGCTGCATGAGCAGCTCAAAGTCTGGATGTGCATCCAGCTTTTGAGCCAGCAGGCGCGCCTTGGCAAAGGTGCTGTCCAGCAGTTGCGCCATACCGCGCACGCCATACAGTGAAAACGCCACCCACAGCTTCAGCCCCATCATGCGCTTGGTGCATTCCAGCGTGCGATAGCTGACGTTATACATTTCCTCAATGTGCTCGCCGCCCTGAAAAAGGTAGGACGCATCCTGGCTGAATGCTTCAAAGCTGCTGGCCGTGTTGCGAAACAGCACGGCGGAAACAGCGGCGGGCATGTACAGCAATTTGTGACCATCCCACACCACGGAGTCGGCGAGGGCAATGCCTTGCAGCGCAGGGCGATGCTGCTCGGAAAGCAAGGCTGAGGCGCCATGCGCGCCATCTACATGCAGCCACAATCCATGGTCCTGGCAGTAGCGGCCTATCTCCAGCAACGGGTCTATGCTGCCCGTGGGGGTGCAGCCTGCGGTAGCCACCACGGCCATCACCGTGGTGTCATTCGCCAGGACTTCGGCATGCGCAACAGCCAGCGCGTTGACCAGCATGCGGCCTTCGGTATCGGTAGGAATACTAACGACGGCATCGGTACCCAGCCCCATGATGCCCGCCGCGCGACTGATGGAGTAATGCGCATGCTTGGACACCAGAATGCGCAACGGTTTGACGTCGGCCACGCCATGCTTCCATACATCGGCCGCATGTTGGCGCGCAGCGAGCAGGGCGGTGAGATTGGCTTGCGCGCCGCCCGAGGTCAGTATGCCACCTGCATCCTGCCAGCCGATCAGCTCGCCCAGCCAGCGCAGGACTTGCCGCTCCAGCATGGTGGCACTGGGGCCGGTTTCATAGACGGCCATGGCCTGGTTGGTGAGGGCGGCGACCAGATCGCAAAGGGCGGCCACGGGCAATGGCGTGGCGACCTGATGTCCCATGTTGTGCGGATGATGAATCGCCAAACTGGTCGGGAGGATGTCATTTTTCAGGCGTGCGAGTAATCCGTCAGCATCAAGCACAGGCTCTTGTGGCAAGGGCATTTGCCATTCTGCGTCCGCTTTCTCGGGGGCTTGCCAATGCATCACCGGGTCTTGCCCTGCCAGATTGCCAGCCAAGTAATCTGCCAGTAAATCGATCAGCTTATGCCCTAGCTCACGGAAGGTCTCCGGGGCAAACATGGCGGCGATGTCCGCCGAAGGGGTTGGTGGTGTGTTCATCAAATGGCAGTGCTGCGTGTTCTGAACCAGCCAGTCAGGCTGATGCGTTCGCGGCGTGAAGGCATGACTTCATGCATAAAGCGGCCAGAGAGAAAGGTGACCAGCGTACCGCCGGTCGGGCTGATGTCCATATAGGGTTCGCTGGCGTTGCCATTCAGGTAGATGCGCAAGGTGCCGCCGTCTTCCGGCTGCCAGTCTTCATTCAGGTACAGGATGCAGCTTACCTGACGCTCAGCACGCCCCTGAAACTGATCCAGATGTTTGCGATAAACGGCCCCGGGCGGATAAACGGCCAGATGCGTTTCCAGCTCAAACAATCCCATGAACAGGGCCTGGTTGAAGTCCTGCTGCAACTGCCGCATGGCGGCCAGATAATTCTGCTGTGCCGGGCTGGCGAGCTCATCCTCAAGCCAGTGAATGAAGTCACCCCGCAGCCCTACATTGTCTGCCGACCGGCGACTGGAAAGTCCCGTGGTCGCCGCCTGCAGTGCGCCTTGCGCATGCAGGGCCTTTGCCTCATCTGCCAACGTCTTGATCAGGGCCGGTGGCAAAAAGTCAGGAGTAATGGCATAGCCATCATTGGCAATGGCATCCACCAGTAAATCATTGGAACGTGAATTCATGTGAGGGCAGAACCCGGACTAAGAGCAGTCGCCCATTATAGCCCGCACAGGCCGGGCTTATGCAGCGGGCAGATGATACAAGGCGTATGCCAGGCCTCCTGCAAGCAATACCCCCAGCCAACCCAGCAAACGCAAACGCCGCCGCAGGGATTCCATCTGCGCCACCATCCCGGCATTCTGCTCGGCCAGCCGCTTGATCAGCTGACCCGACTCCTCCAGCTCATCATGCAAGCGCGCCAGTGCCTGACGCTGCTCACGCACGGCCTGCGCCAGGGCTTCCGGTTCGGGCGGAAGTACCGTAATCCCGGTTCCATACGTGTCGGTTTCCGCCTGGCCTTCGGCTCTCAGGCGCTGATACAGCCTTTTTGCGCCATCCAGCACTTGGGGGGCGTGATCAATCACTTGCCCCCACGGGATCAATTTGAATAATGTAGACCAGAGCATGATCTTCCTTTGAATAATGACCCTTGAATAACCGCTTACCTGATCAAAAGACCGCCAGCGGCTGAAATCATTCCCTCCCGCATGAAGATCAAGCGTCATCTGGCGTGCGTTACGGTGATTGTTCCACGCCGGGAGTTCGGCTATAATGCGTGCCTCTTGAAGCTTGAGGCATCAATTCAAGCCTGCAGTCGCGTAGCTCAGCTGGTTAGAGCACCACCTTGACATGGTGGGGGTCGATGGTTCGAGTCCATTCGCGACTACCAAACAAATAAAAAAAGCCGCTCATTTGAGCGGCTTTTTTTATTGTCAGATTCAGTTCAAAGATTACTTGGATGCCAATCCATACCAGCCGCTCTTGCGCATGCAAATAAGCAAGCCGCGAGTGGTGTATTGCGTGACCGGGTCCGGACGATGCTCTTCGCCGAGTTCAGCAACGCACTGGTTGGTGGCGTCTGCCAGCTCAGTACGTCCTGCTCCGCGCTTCCACCATGACGTAACCTTGAATTTGTCTGTCATGCTTTTGACGGGCGCGGCTGGCGCGCCATCTGGCGCTTTGCTGGCAGTTGAAGCCGGTGTGCCGGACTCTACCATGGTGGCTGCGGCGGCTGCCGCCACATCACCCTGGCTGCTACTACTGCGGTTATCTTCATTTGGCATCAGTATCGCTACCGGGTCCATATCGCTCAAGTCATGTACGAACCAGCCTTGATCTTCCAGGCATTTTTTCACGGCGGCGTCGCTCATGCCGTTGGCTTTGCAGGCGTCTCGGGACTTTTCAAGATCAGCGGCAGTCGCCCCGCGCTTATAAGAAAACTCGCCGCAAGCACTTAACAGCAGGCAGGCCAGCAAAGGCACTAGTAGCACTTTTTTCATCGGGATGTCCTCGCCTTTATTCACGTCATCAAATTCCTTGTAGGACAAATGCTCACACAGCATACCGCTCTCGTCTGTAAAAACAACTACGCAATATGACGTATTTAAGCCCCCCTTCGCACTCGCTAATCTAGCACCACGTTGCACGTCAGTCGGCTGTTGCGATGGATGACGTGAAACCCGTTTCAGGGTGCAGGTTTTTTTACAGTGTGCGGCTCATCAACATAAAGGGGATTACGCGATGAAATTCAAGCTTAACAAGTGTTTGCTGGCAGTGGCTGCGACCATGACGATGGCTGTTCCTGCCATGCAGGCGCAAGCAGGTGGCACCATCAATTTCGGTGATGATAAGTCCATTACCGTCGGTCTGGGCATGCGGACCAGTTTTACCAGCCAGGAAGATGCAGCGCCTAATACCACTTCACGCAGCAAAGATTTCAACCTGGACAGCATTCGTCTGTATACCAGCGCTTCGCTGAACAAGTACATCAAAGGTACTTTCAACACGGAAAAGAACGCCGATGACACGGTCAAGATGATCGATGCCATTGCCCAGTTCGAATTCATGCCTGAATTCAACCTGTGGGCAGGTCAGATGCTGCCACCAAGCGACCGCGCCAATCTGGATGGTCCATACTACCTGACTGCCTGGAGCTATCCAGGCGTGGTTTCGCAATACCAGAACAAGAACACCGGCCGTGACGTGGGTGTGACCGCCTGGGGTAAGTTGCTGGACAAACACCTTGTTTACTCGGTGGGTGCCTATGAAGGTAATCACGCGTCCAATCTGGCAGGCACAGGCACTACTGATCCTAATCGTAGCGATGCGCTGATGTATGCCGGTCGTGTGCAATATGATTTCTGGGAAGCTGGCCTCGATCCCGCTTACTACACCAGCAGCACCTATTACGGCAAGGATGTCCTTTCTGTCGCCCTGGTTGGCATGTATCAGAAAGATGCCGTCGGTTCTGCCACCACCAAAGACGATTACCTCGCTTACAACATTGATGCTGTCCTGGAAAAGGTGATGAGCGCTGGGGTGCTCAATCTGGAAGGTGCTGCCTACCGCTATGACTTCAGCAACGATGCTGTTATTGCAGGTGCCGGTAGTGGTACTTCCCCGGTAAAGGCAGGTAAGGCTTATCTGGGCCTGGCTGCCTGGATGTTCCCTGACGTTGTGGGCTGGGGCAAGTTCCAGCCGTATGTTCGCTATCAGAAGTTCAATGGTGACGGCTCTGCCAGCCTGGATGTTAAGGAATATGACGTGGGTCTGAACTACATCATTGATGCTCACAACGCTCGCCTGAGCGCCGTGTACACCAAAAATGACACGGAAACTCAAGAAAAATACAACAAGTTCACTGTCGGTCTGCAATTGCAATTCTAGGCAGTTTAAAGGGGATGCGCACCGGGAAGCCGGTGCGCAACGGACCGATGCGAGTGCTGCTCTGATCGTACCGGGAAGAGCCCCCGCAGGGGCATTAATAAAACATGAGGATAGCTATGAAAACCCTTGTAAAACTCGATCTTGATAAAAAGCCATGGGAACAGGACGGCCAGATTCACAATCGCTGGCATCCCGATCTGCCGATGATTGCCATGGTGAAGCCTGGTGATGAATTCCGGGTGGAGTGCATGGATTGGACTGGCGGTCAGATCAAGAACGACGACAGTGCAAACGACATTCGTGATGTGGATCTGTTGCAAGTGCATTACCTGAGTGGCCCGATTGGCGTCGAAGGTGCCGAGCCGGGTGATTTGATGGTGGTGGAGATTCTGGATGTAGGCACGCTGGAAGATTCGCAGTGGGGTTTCAATGGTTTGTTTGCCAAGGAAAATGGCGGTGGTTTCCTGACCGATCATTATCCTGAAGCACGCAAGTCGATCTGGGACTTCCACGGCATTTACACCACATCGCGCCATGTGCCCAACGTCAAGTTCGCCGGCATCATGCACCCTGGTCTGATCGGTTGCCTGCCATCCCGCGAGTTGCTGGATACCTGGAACAAGCGCGAAGGCGAGCTGATTGCGACTGATCCTGAGCGCGTGCCACCACTGGGCCTGCCACCAAATGCGCAAGCCGCCGTGATGGGCAAGATGACCGGTGAAGCTGCCAAGGCGGCTGCGATGGAAGGTGCGCGTACCGTGCCGCCACGCGACCACGGCGGTAACTGTGACATCAAGAACCTGACCAAGGGTTCCAAGGTGTTTTTCCCGGTCTACGTCAAGGATGGCGGTCTCTCCATGGGCGACCTGCACTTCTCGCAGGGCGACGGTGAAATCACTTTCTGCGGCGCGATTGAAATGGCCGGTTACCTCGATATCAAGGTCAGCCTGATCAAGGATGGCGTCAAGAAATACGGCATCAAGAATCCGGTGTTCCAGCCTAGCCCATTGACCCCCAACTATCGTGATTACCTGATTTTTGAAGGTATTTCGGTGGATGAGCAGGGCAAGCAGCATTACCTGGATGTGCATGTGGCTTACCGTCAGGCCTGTCTCAATGCCATCGAGTACCTCAAGAAGTTTGGTTACAGCGGTGCGCAAGCCTTGTCGATTCTGGGCACAGCGCCGGTAGAAGGCCATATCAGTGGCGTGGTGGATATCCCGAATGCGTGCGCCACCTTGTGGTTGCCGACCGAGATCTTTGACTTCGACCTGAAGCCCAATGCCGATGGACCGAAAATCATGGTCGCCAGCGGTCCTGACCTGGCCAAAGCCAGCTGATCAGAACGTCGTCGACTAGCGTAAATAAAGGGGAAGCCGGTATGCCTGTATATGAGTATCACTGTGAAAGTTGTGGCGTGTTTTCTGCACTGCGCAAGATGTCCGAATCCAGCCAGCCAGCCGTCTGCGAAAGCTGTGGCGGCATGGGCGAGCGGATTCTGTCAGTACCCAACCTGGCCATTCTTGGCAAGGCACAGCGCAGCGCACACGAGCGCAATGAAAAGTCCGCACACGAGCCAGGCGTACGCCGTCGCTCCAGTTGCGGGTGCACGGGTTCTCATACCTGCAAGCCATCCGGCGGCGCCACCAAAGAGAAATCAGCAGGTGGTAACAACGGTTTGCAGATGCAAACCAAAAAAACGGCAAGGCCGTGGATGCTGGGGCACTAGCCCCTTTATCCCCGCCTTTGCTGCAAGCAGTTTTTCGTAGGGCAGATAAGGTTAGCTTCACTTTCAACTAGGAGAAATTTATGAGTACCAATGATAGACGTCGATTCATGACTAAAGTGGGCGCCCTGACCGGCGCACTGCTGGCGGTCAGCATGGTTTCCGGCATGGGCAGCGCTTTTGCCGAGGACTTTCCTACTGCCAAGGTGAACACCACCAAGCTGGCCGTGACCGACAAGACCGTCAAGGTCGGTATTCTGCACTCGGCTACCGGCACCATGGCCATCAGTGAAACAGGTTCCATCCAGGCTGAAAAGCTGGCGATTGCCCAGATCAATGAAATGGGTGGTGTACTCGGTCGCAAGATTGAAATCATTCAGGAAGACGGCGCCAGCGACTGGCCGACCTTTGCTGAAAAATCCAAGAAACTGCTGGAAAACGACAAGGTAGCCGCCGTATTCGGTTGCTGGACTTCCGCCTCCCGCAAGGCCGCCTTGCCTGTGTTTGAAAAAGACAACGGTCTCTTGTTCTACCCCACCTTCTACGAAGGCCTGGAGCAATCCAAGAACGTGTTCTACACCGGTCAGGAAGCGACTCAACAGATTCTTGCTGGTCTGGACTGGATCGCCAAGGAAAAGAAGGCAAAAACCTTCTACCTGATTGGCTCTGACTACATCTGGCCACGTACTTCCATGAAGATTGCCCGCAAGCACATTGAGCAGCATCTGGGTGGCAAGGTGGTAGGTGAAGAGTACATCGCGCTGGGCGATACGCAGTTTGGTTCCGTGATCAACAAGATCAAGCTGAAGAAGCCTGATGTGATCTACGCAGCGGTTGTAGGTGGCAGTAACGTGGCCTGGTTCAAGCAATTGAACGCTGCTGGTCTTAACTCCAGCAAGCAAACCATGCTGACTATCTCGGTAACCGAAGATGAAGTACTGGGTATCGGTGGTGAAAACCTGGCTGGCTTCTACTCTGCCATGAAGTACTTCCAAACCTTGAAGAACCCGAACAACGAAAAATTCGTGGCTGACTTCAAGAAAATGTGGGGCCCGAAAGCCGTTATCGGTGACGTGACCCAGGCTGCTTACCTCGGCCCATGGCTGTGGAAGGCTGCAGTTGAACGTGCTGGCAGCTTCGACGTGGACAAGGCAGTGGTTGCATTGCCAGGCTACGAGCTGAAGACAGCGCCAGAAGGCTACGTCAAGGTTGATCCTAACCATCACCTCTGGAGCAAGCTGCGCATCGGTAAATGGCGCGCTGATGGCCAAGCTGATGTGGTGTACGAATCTGAGCTGATCAAACCTGATCCGTTCCCAAAGGGTTACCAATAAGCATCACGTAAACCATACGGCCCTTAGGGGCCGTATTGGTGAGCGGTAACAAAAACAGTTCAAGCAATGGGAAGTTTTGTGAAATTGTGCAGTGAATTTTTCAGGCAAGTCATACAAGTGGAGGCCTAATCATGTTCGGATATTCAATGGCGGAAATAGGAAACATCATGGTGATGCAGGGCTTCGCCGGCCTCAGCATGTTCAGCGTCCTGTTACTGATGGCGCTAGGTCTCGCGATCATTTTCGGGCAAATGGGGGTGATCAACATGGCGCATGGCGAGTTCATGACCATAGGCGCATATACCACCGTGATGCTCTCAAAACTGGCCGTCGCCTACGGCTTTGTTAATTACTACTTTATCTTCGCCATTATCGTGGCCTTTGTGCTGGCTTTCGCCATCGGCTACCTGGTTGAGTTCACTTTGATCCGGCATCTCTACAAGCGACCGCTGGATACCTTGCTGGCGACCTGGGGCTTAAGCCTGGTCATGCAGCAGATTTTCCGTTCCAGCTTCGGTGCCAAGGAAGTGAGCGCTGAATTGCCAGAATGGCTGCTGGGTTCTTTCCAGCCTACACCTGATATTGATATCCCGATTAACGGCGTATTCGTGATGGGCCTTGCTGCCGTCGTCACCTTCGGTGTGTTCCTCTTCATGTTCCGCTCGCAATGGGGCCTGCGTGTCCGCGCTACCGTGCAAAACCGTGTCATGGCAGGGGCTGTTGGCATCAATACCAAAAAGGTGGACCGCGTAACGTTCGCACTGGGCTGTGGCATTGCCGGGGTTGCCGGTGCTGCATTTACCACCATTGCCTCCACCGGTCCTACCACCGGTACGCTCTACATCGTCGACAGCTTCATGGTCGTCGTGTTTGGCGGTGCGGCAAGTCTGTTCGGTACCATTGCTTCTGCCTTCGGCATAGCCCAGGCGCAATCGATACTGCAGTTTTTCATGACCAGTTCCATGGGTAAGGTGGCCACCCTGCTCACCATCGTCGGCATTCTGATGATGCGTCCTGAAGGTCTGTTCGCTTCCAAAGTACGTAAGTAAAGGAAACATTCATGAAAATACTCTCCGATAAATTATTGGGCGGCAAGCAGGGGGTCTTGGGCCTTGCCCTGCTGGCGCTGCTGATCCTGGTTATCCTGCCGCTGGGCCTGGATATCTTCCGGCTCAACCTGGTGGGCAAATACCTCACTTACGCCTTTGTGGCACTGAGCCTGGTGCTGCTGTGGGGCAATGGCGGCATCCTTAGTCTGGGGCAGGGCATGTTCTTCGGCCTGGGCGGTTACTGCATGGCGATGTTCCTGAAACTGGAAGCTTCTGACCCGATCAGTACCAAGATCCAGACCACGCCAGGCATTCCTGACTTCATGGACTGGAACCAGCTGACGGCCTTGCCATGGTTCTGGGAGCCGTTCAAGAGCTTGCCATTCACCATCCTGGCAATCCTGATCGTGCCCACCATCTTTGCCTACATCATCGGCTTTGCCATGTTCAAGCGTCGTGTGGGTGGTGTGTACTTCGCCATCATCACGCAGGCGATTGCGCTGATCCTGAGCATCCTGATTGTGGGTCAGCAAGGCTATACCGGTGGTGTGAACGGCATTACCGACCTAAAGACCATGCTGGGCTGGGATATCCGTACCGATAGCGCAAAGTACATTCTTTACTATGTGAATGCGATTCTGCTGTTCGGCTGCATCTTCCTGTCGCGTTACATCCTGACCAGCAAATTCGGCATGCTGCTGCTGGCGATGCGGGACAAGGAAGAGCGCGTGCGCTTCTCTGGTTACGATGTGTCTGACTTCAAAATCTTCACCTTCTGCGTGGCAGCGATGATCTCCGCCATCGGCGGCGCCATGTTCACCCTGCAAGTGGGCTTCATGTCACCTTCGTTTGTCGGCATCGTACCGTCGATTGAAATGGTGATCTTCGCTGCTGTGGGTGGGCGCATGTCGCTGATAGGCGCGGTATACGGCACCTTGCTGGTCAACTACGGCAAGACCGTGTTCTCGGAAACCTACCCTGAACTGTGGCTGTTCCTGATGGGTGGCCTGTTCATCGCCGTGGTGATGTTCTTCCCGGATGGCCTGGCTGGCATTTACCAGAAACATGCCCGCAAGATTCCTTTCCTCAAGCGCTGGGTGGCGGAGGAAAAACAAAAGCAGACTGACGCCCATGCCAGTCATGGCAAGGTAGGCACCAAACTGGGAGCAGAAGCATGAGTAATACTGACTTTATCCTGGCAATTGAAGACCTGACCGTATCGTTTGACGGTTTCAAGGCGGTGGACAAGCTGAACCTGTACGTCGACAAGAACGAGCTGCGCGTGGTGATCGGCCCTAACGGCGCCGGCAAGACCACCGTGCTCGATCTGATCTGCGGCAAAACCAAATCCACCTCGGGCTCGATCAAGTTCAAGAACAAGGAGTTGACCAAGCTGGCCGAGCATGAAATTGTGCGCGCCGGGGTGGGGCGCAAGTTCCAGACGCCTTCCATCTACGAAAACCTGACGGTGTACCAGAATCTGGAAGTGTCGTATCCACGTGGCCGCAGCGTCTGGGGCAGCCTGCTGTTCAAGCGCTCTGACGATGTAATGACACGGGTGTACAAGGTGGCGGAAGAAATCCTGCTGAAAGACCTGCTGGATATGGAAGCCGCCTTGCTGAGCCACGGCCAGAAGCAATGGCTGGAGATCGGCATGCTGTTGATGCAGGAGCCTGAACTCTTGATGCTGGACGAGCCAGTGGCGGGCATGAGCGCCAAGGAGCGCGACCAGACGGCCGACTTGTTGAATCGTATCTGCCAGAACCGTTCGGTGATCGTGATTGAGCACGATATGGAATTCGTGAAGAAGATCGCGCACAAGGTGACTGTGTTGCATCAGGGCAAGATTCTGGCCGAAGGCAGCATGGACAAGGTGCAGGCCGATGAAAAGGTCATTGAAGTGTATTTGGGCCACTAGCAGTTGAGCCATTACGTCACGGGAGACAGACGATGTTTGAAATTCAAGACCTGAATGTGAGTTATGGCCAGAGCCAGGTAATCCATGGCCTCAGCTTCAAGGCTGAGCGCAACGAAACCCTGGCCATCATGGGCCGCAATGGCATGGGCAAGACCACGCTGTTCAAATCGCTGATGGGCATACTGCCCAGCAAGGCCGCCAAGGCAACGGTGGATGGGGTAGACCTCAATGGCAATGAAAGCCACGAGCGCGTGGCCAAGGGCCTGGCATATGTGCCACAGGGCCGGATGATATTCCCCACCATGACGGTGCAGGAAAACATCATGACCGGCATGGAGAAATCCAAAACGCGGGAAATTCCTGAGGATATCTATGCCTTGTTCCCAGTGCTGTTCGAGATGCGTAACCGCAAGGGCGGCAATCTCTCCGGTGGTCAGCAGCAGCAGCTGGCGATTGCCCGCGCACTGGTGACCAATCCCAAGGTATTGCTGCTGGATGAGCCCACCGAAGGCATACAGCCTTCCATCATCAAGGACATTGCCAAGGTGCTGAATGAAATCCGCAAAATGCGCGAGATCACCATCATCGTGTCCGAGCAGGTGCTCAGCTTTACCATGGAAATTGCCGATCGCATCATCGTGATCGACAAGGGTAAATTCATCCACGAAAACAAGCGTGAAGAAGTGGATGCGGCCAAGATCAAGAGTTACCTCTCGGTGTGAGCGACCGGGAGTTTCCCCCGACTGGCAGGCCCTTTCAGACTGCCAGTCGGCCCTTTTCGCAGTCCGTTTTTCCATTTTTTTATGTCATGATGCGGTATGAACCAGATTTCCCATAAGGCGCTTACCGCATTATCCGGCGCATATGCCGCAGGCTGGCAAGCCAGGCTGGAGCTGGAGTTTGCCGTCAGTCACCAGCGCAGCACGCTGGTTCGCCGCGCCCATCAGGGGCCGCTGGTCATACAGAAAAGCCTGCATCCGGAAGGACCTGAAGTCTGCCACGGCATTATCGTGCATCCGCCCGGTGGTGTTGCCGGTGGTGATCAGCTGACACTGCAAGCCACGCTGGGGCCGCAATCGCAGGCCTTGCTGACGACACCCGGGGCGGGCAAGTGGTATAAATCCGGTGGTCGTCGCGCCAGTCAGGCACTGCAGTTTCATCTGGCTGACCAGGCGCAACTGGAATGGCTGCCGCAGGAAAATATATTGTTTGATGGTGCTGATGTGCACTTCGAAGCCGACATTGACCTGACCGGCCAGGCTGTTTTTGCCGGATGGGATATTCAGTGCTTTGGCCGTCAGGCGCGTGGCGAGCAATGGCAGCACGGTGGTGTGCGCCAGCGCTTTACCATCCGTCGTGATGGGCGCTATATCTGGCTGGAGCGTGGTCACTGGCATCCAGAATCCCTGGTCATGCGTTCGCCCGTCGGTCTGCATCACGCGCTGGTCCATGGCAGTTTTGTGGTCGCCGCGGGCAGTGCGCCCAAGGATATTCTGGCGGATTGTCAGGCATTGACGGTGGCATCCGCCGCGCGCGTCGGCGTGACTGCTTTGCCGGAGATCGTTGTGGCCCGCTACCTGGGGGATTCTGCCCCGGAAGCCCGGCAGTATTTTGAGACCCTATGGCAGCGCTTGCGCCCCTGGTACGGTGCGCGTCTGGCTGTGCGGCCGCGTATCTGGAACACCTGACAGGTCAGGGTACCTCGGCGGGGTAAGCAGCCGGACGGTGTTCCTGTGTCTGCGTGGCTTGGCGATCATGGCGGTGAAGTGGTAGAAAACGGCTTGCTATAACAGGATGAGTTGGCGAAATGCCAAGAGGATGAAACGAGGCAAACGATGGAATTAAGCCCAAGAGAAAAAGACAAATTGCTGATTTTTACAGCCGCGCTGCTGGCTGAGCGTCGCAAGGCACGCGGGCTCAAGCTGAATTACCCGGAATCGGTGGCGTTTATTTCAGCCGCCATCATGGAAGGCGCACGCGACGGCAAGACCGTGGCCGAGCTGATGGGTTATGGCGCCACGCTGCTGACGCGTGACGATGTGATGGAGGGCGTGCCGGAGATGATTCCTGAAATACAGATTGAAGCGACATTCCCCGATGGCACCAAGCTGGTCACCGTCCATCACCCCATACCCTGATTGTCTGTCACGCAAAAGTTAACGAAAAGAGACATGTCATGATTCCTGGCGAAATGCAGGTAGAAGCAGGCGAGATACTCCTTAACGATGGCCGTGCCACGGTGACGCTGGCTGTTGCCAACACTGGCGACCGGCCGATACAGGTAGGCTCGCATTACCATTTTTACGAGACCAACGAAGCCTTGAGTTTTGACCGTCAGCTTGCCTATGGCTTCCGGCTGGATATCGCCGCGGGCACTGCAGTCCGTTTTGAGCCGGGGCAGACACGCACCGTGCAACTGGTAGCACTGGCGGGTGACCGGCAGGTGTATGGATTTGCCGGCAAGGTTATGGGAGCACTGAAATGAGCGTCAAGATTACACGGCAAGCCTATGCTGAAATGTTTGGCCCTACGGTGGGCGACCGCCTGCGACTGGCCGATACCGATCTCTGGATCGAGGTGGAAAAAGACTACACGCTGTATGGCGAAGAGGTGAAGTTCGGTGGTGGCAAGGTGATACGCGATGGCATGGGCCAGGGCCAGCGTGTCGCGGCCGAGGTAGCCGACACGGTGATCACCAATGCCCTGATTGTGGACTACACCGGCATCATCAAGGCCGATATTGCGATCAAGGCAGGCCGTATCGCCGCGATTGGCAAGGCGGGTAATCCCGATATTCAGCCTGGTGTCACCATTGCCATTGGCGCCGCCACTGAAGTCATTGCCGGCGAAGGCATGATCGTGACCGCTGGCGGCATTGATACCCATATCCATTTCATCTGTCCGCAACAGATTGAAGAAGCGCTGATGTCGGGCGTCACCACCATGATAGGCGGCGGCACCGGCCCGGCAACGGGTACCTTTGCTACTACCTGTACCCCGGGCCCCTGGCATATTCATCGCATGTTGCAGGCGGCAGATGCCTTCCCCATGAACCTGGGTTTTCTGGGCAAGGGCAATGTCAGCGTGCCGCAGCCGCTGGTGGAGCAGGTGGAAGCCGGCGCCATCGGTCTCAAGCTGCACGAAGACTGGGGCACCACGCCCGCCGCCATTGATAATTGCCTGAGCGTGGCGGAGGACATGGATGTGCAGGTGGCCATCCACTCCGATACCCTCAATGAATCCGGCTTTGTCGAAACCACGATTGCTGCCTTCAAGGATCGCACCATCCATACCTTCCATACCGAAGGCGCGGGTGGCGGTCATGCGCCGGACATCATCAAGGCGGCAGGCTTTGCCAATGTGCTGCCATCTTCCACCAATCCGACCCGGCCCTACACCGTCAATACCATCGATGAGCATCTGGATATGTTGATGGTGTGCCATCACCTTGATCCCGCCATTGCGGAAGACATCGCGTTTGCCGAAAGCCGCATCCGCCGCGAGACCATTGCCGCAGAAGATATCCTGCATGACCTGGGTGCTTTTTCCATGATGTCGTCCGATTCGCAGGCCATGGGCCGCGTGGGCGAAGTCATCATTCGGACCTGGCAGACCGCGCACAAAATGAAAGTGCAGCGCGGCGCCCTCGCCGAAGATACCGCGCGTAACGATAATTTCCGCGTGAAACGCTATATCGCCAAATACACCATCAACCCCGCACTGACGCACGGGATAGCGCACGAAGTGGGCTCCATCGAAGTCGGCAAGCTGGCAGACCTGGTGCTATGGCGCCCGGCATTTTTTGGCGTAAAACCCTCTACTATCCTCAAGGGGGGCATGATCGCCGCGGCGGCCATGGGCGATCCCAATGCGTCCATTCCCACGCCGCAGCCTGTGCACTATCGCCCCATGTTCGGCGCCTACGGCGGCGGGCTTAAAACGTCGGTGACCTTTGTTTCGCAAGCTGCGCTGCATAATCCGCAGCTGGCGGCACTGGGCTTGCAAAAGCCGCTGGTGGCCGTGCGCGGCACGCGCGATGTCAAGAAAAAAGACATGATCCACAACGGCTGGATGCCAACGATCGATGTGGATACCGAAACTTACGCCGTGCGCGCCGATGGCATGCTGCTGGTGTGCGAGCCCGCCACCGTCCTGCCCATGGCGCAACGCTATTTTCTGTTTTAATGGCATGTATTGCATGGCCGCAAGTCAGAGAGAAGCGCAGATTCAATGAGCGAAATGCTGAATATATTTGAACGGGCCGCTGGCCACGACCACATTGATGACCGGGTGGCATTGCCATTTGACCGTCGCCAAAAAAGCCGGTTGCGCGTCACCTTGCAGTCTGGCCAGGAGGCCGCCTTGCTGCTGGAGCGCGGCACTATCCTGCGTGGCGGTGATTGCCTGCGCGCGGAAGATGGCCGCATTGTTGAAGTACTGGCGGCCGACCAGCCGGTGATGGATGTGACGGCCGCCGATGCGCCGACGCTCACCCGTGCGGCTTATCATCTGGGTAACCGGCATGTGCCTTTGCAGGTTGGCGACGGCTGGTTGCGGCTGGAACAGGATCACGTGCTGAAAGACATGCTGCTGGGGCTGAATGTGACGGTGCATGAACTGCAGGCACCGTTTGAACCTGAAGCCGGTGCCTATGGCGGTGGGCATCGCCATCATCATGATGAAGATACCGGTAGCAACCTGCGTCCGCCCACGCGGTTGAAGCGCTATGCCGGATAAGGCTCTGGCCCTTTCGCGCCTGTTGCAGCTGGCAAGCCCGATGTTGCCAGTAGGTGCCTACAGTTATTCGCAAGGTCTGGAGTGGGCTATCGAGTGCGGCGATGTCAGCGATAAAGCCAGTGCTGAGGCCTGGATAGGGGCGGTGCTGGCGATGTATCAGGGGCAGTTTGAGTTACCGCTTTTGCACCGCCTGATGCTGGCATGGGCGGCGGGTGATCAGCCAGCGGTCCATGAATGGGATGCGATTTACCAGGCCGGGCGCGATACTGCCGAAGCGCATGCCGAAAGCCGCCAGATGGGCTATTCACTGGTGCGATTGTTGAGCGAGTTTGACTCGCTGCCAGCCGAGTGGCTGGCGCGCCTGCAAGCGATGCCAACCCCGGCGTTTATCACGGTATATGCCGGGATTGCCGACCAGTGGCAGATTGCCTCTGAGCAGGCCTTGCATGCTTATGCCTGGTCCTGGCTGGAAAATCAGGCCTCTGCCGCCATGAAGGCGGTGCCACTGGGGCAGGTGGCCGGGCAGAAAATACTGCTGGAACTGGGCGGGCGATTGCCCGCGCTGGTGGCGAGTGCCATGGCATTGCCGGACGAGGACATCAGTAACTTCTGCCCCGGCCTCAGCATTGCTGGCTGCCGCCATGAAACACAATATACCCGGCTATTCCGCTCCTAATGGGGTAGCCGTGACCATCGCAATGAACAGTGAGATCAAGCCAAGGAACACGATATGAGCACATCGACAGAACACACGACTGAACCCCTGCGTGTCGGCATAGGCGGCCCGGTAGGCTCCGGCAAGACGGCGCTGACACTCGCCTTGTGCAAGCGTTTGCGCGACGTCTACAACATCGCCGTGGTGACCAACGATATTTACACCAAGGAAGACGCTGAGTTCCTGACGCGCAACGAGGCCCTGAGCCCGGATCGCATTATCGGCGTGGAAACCGGCGGCTGCCCGCATACCGCCATTCGCGAAGATGCGTCCATGAATCTTGAGGCGGTGGCACAGCTCAGTCAGCGCTTTGCGCCGCTCGACGTGGTATTCGTCGAGAGCGGTGGCGATAACCTCGCCGCCACCTTCAGCCCCGAGCTGTCAGACCTGACGATTTACGTGATTGATGTAGCGGCAGGCGAGAAGATTCCACGCAAGGGCGGTCCTGGCATTACCAAATCCGATTTGCTGGTCATCAACAAAATCGATCTCGCCCCCATGGTAGGCGCATCGCTGGAGGTCATGGACCGTGACGCCAAACGCATGCGCGGCGAGCGGCCATTTCTGTTCAGCAATCTCAAGACCGGCCAGGGCCTGGAAGACATTGTCCGCTTTATCGAAAAACAAGGGCTGATGCAGTAATTGCACGGTCCGTTACCCGCTACACAACAGGAGTCCATTATGCAAAATCGACATACACACACAGGTCTGGCAGCCATGGCCTTGCTGCTGAGTCCAGCGCTGGCACTGGCGCACCCGGGTCATGGCCTTGACAGCGCCGCAGCTGGCTTCATGCATCCGCTGACCGGCTGGGATCACTTGCTGGTGATGCTGGCGGTGGGGCTTTGGGCTGGGCGTCTTGGCGGCGCTGCCCGCTGGCAATTGCCGCTGACCTTTTTACTGGTGATGCTGGTGGGCGCACTGGCCGGCATGGGCGGGCTCACACTGCCCGCGATGGAAACCGGCATTGCTGCCAGCGTTATGGCGATTGGCCTCTTGATTGCCTTGCATGTGGTATTGAAACCCCTGTGGCAGGTGGCGCTGGTCGCGCTGTTTGCCCTGCTGCACGGTGTAGCGCACGGTGCTGAGCTGGTCAGCCACTCAGCGCTGATGGTGCTGCCTGCCATGCTGACGGCCACGGCCTTGCTGCATATGGCGGGTTTGCTGTTGGCCTCGCGCGGCCTGCCTTTGTCCGCACGCCTGCAGCAAGCCATCGGCGGTGCCATTGCGCTGGCGGGCGGCTGGATGCTTTTCGCCTGATACCGCTTCACGGAATCACTTGAAAAACGCCTGCCCATTCTGGGTGGGCGTTTGTTTTTTCCCTCCTGTCATCTGCCATTTCTGCATGGCAGCTTGGCGATTCACATTTCTTTACCGGGGCGTATTGCCCGATATTGATGATTTTGGTGTTATAAAACACTGACTATGCGCAGAGCTGGCAGGTAAGGTGCATCTCTTTGAAATACGTCATTTGACGCAGTGCGAAAAGTTTTGAGCTTGCGTAGGATGAAGTGGGGCAGGTTTGTGCCAAACAAATAACAAGGCAGCAGGGGGCATTGCTGCGCTATATGGCGGAAATGAAATGGCAGACGGGACAGTCAATCAGGGGAAATTGAACGGCGAATCCATGGCGACGCAGCGTATCGTGAAGATACGTCGCGACTACAACACATGGGTCGCCAATGAGACCCTGGAAGACTACGCCCTCCGATTCACTCCGCGCTCTTTCCGCAAATGGTCGGTGCTACGCGTGGCGAATACCGCATTCGGCGCCATTTCCTTTCTGGTGCTGGAGGCCATAGGCGGCACCATCGCCGTCAACTACGGTTTTATCAATGCCTTCTGGGCCATCATGGCCGTCGGTCTCATCATCTTCATGACCGGGCTGCCCATCAGTTATTACGCTGCCAAGTATGGCGTGGACATGGATCTGCTGACCCGTGGCGCTGGCTTCGGCTATATCGGCTCAACCATTTCCTCCTTCATCTACGCGTCGTTCACTTTTATTCTGTTTGCGCTGGAGGCCGCCATCATGGCCTATGCGCTGGAGCTCTGTTTCCATTTGCCGTTGTGGATAGGGTATATGGTGAGCGCGCTGGTGGTCATTCCGCTGGTGACGCACGGCGTGACGCTAGTGAGCCGCATCCAGATGATCACCCAGCCGATATGGCTGGTGCTGCTGGCCTTGCCTTTCATTTTTGTGATCTATAAAGATCCGGACATACTCAATCGCCTGCATGCCTATAGCGGCAGTTCCGGCCTGCATGGCGAGTTCAACCTTCTGATGTTTGGGGCCGCCATTGCCGTGGGTATCGCCCTGATTCCGCAGATTGGCGAGCAGGTCGACTTCCTTCGATTCATGCCGGAAAAAACCGAAAAGAACAAATGGCAATGGCATGCGGGCGTTTTGCTGGCGGGCCCGGGCTGGATATTGCTCGGCATCCTCAAAATGCTGGGTGGCGTGCTGCTGGCGTATCTGGTGATTGAGCAGGGCGTCAGTCATGAGCAGGCGATCAACCCGACGCATATGTACATGGCAGGGTTCAATTACGTCTTCTCGTCGCCGCAGGTGGTGCTGGGGGTCACGACCCTGTTTGTGGTGATCTCGCAGGTCAAGGTCAATATGACCAACGCCTATGCCGGTTCGCTCGCCTGGTCCAACTTCTTCGCGCGGCTCACGCACAGTCACCCCGGACGTGTGGTGTGGATGGTGTTCAATGCGCTGATTGCCGTCATGCTGATGGAGCTCGATGTGTTCCAGGCGCTGGAGCAGGTGCTGGGGCTCTACTCCAATATTGCGATTGCCTGGATCGCCGCTGTGGTGGCCGATCTGGTGATCAACAAACCGCTGGGCTTGAGTCCCAAGGGCATCGAATTCCGCCGCGCCTATCTGTTTGACATCAATCCGGTAGGGGTGGGCGCGATGCTGCTGTCATCCGTGCTATCCATCCTGGCGTTTTCTGGCACCTTTGGTCAGCAGGCGCAGGCATTCTCGGCCTTTATTGCCTTGTTTACCGCCTTGCTGGCATCACCGCTGATTGCCTGGGCCACGCGCGGCCGTTATTACATTGCGCGTGAGCCGTTCAAGTTCACCTTGCCACAATCCAGCATCCCCATGCGCATCGCCAAATGCTCGGTGTGTGGCAATGATTACGAAACTGACGACATGGCGAACTGCCCGGCCTACCAGGGCTTCATCTGCTCGCTGTGCTGCTGTCTGGACGCCCGCTGTAACGATGCCTGCAAACCGCAGGCGCGTTTCTCCGAACAGTGGCAGGACATGCTCAAGTTTGTCTTCCCCAAGGCCTTGTGGTCCTATTTGCAGAGCGGTCTCAGTAACTATCTACTGCTGATGGGGGTCACGCTGACCTTCCTGGGCGCCCTGCTCGGGCTGATTTACTTCCACGAAACGCTGATACTGGAGAAAAGTGCCGCCGCCGCTTTGCTCGGGCCCTTGCGGCTGGCCTTCCTAAAGGTATTTGCGGCGCTGGTGTTTGCCAGTGCGGTGATCGCCTGGTGGCTGGTGCTCACCAGTGAAAGCCGCCGTGTGGCGCAGGAAGAATCCAATCGCCAGACCGGCTTGCTGCTGCGCGAAATCGAACTGCACCGGCAAACCGACGCTGAGCTGCAACAGGCGCGCCAGGTGGCCGAGCAAGCCAATCAGGCCAAGAGCCGCTATATCACCGGCATCAGCCATGAGTTGCGCACGCCGCTCAACAGTATTCTTGGCTATGCCCAGCTGCTGGATAACGATGTTTCCATTCCTGCTGCCCGCCAGCCCGCCATCCGCGTGATTCGGCGTAGCGGTGAGCATTTGCTATCGCTGATTGAAGGGACGCTGGATATTGCCCGTATCGAGAGTGGCAAGTTGACCTTCGATATCAAGCCCTTGCGCCTGCCGGAGTTTATCCAGCAGGTGGTCGATATGTTCGAGCTGCAGGCCCGCAACAAGGGCTTGACCTTCAGCTATCAACTCACTGGCGATCTGCCCGATATGGTGCGCGCCGATCAGAAGCGCCTGAGCCAGATCCTGATCAATATTCTGGGCAATGCCGTGAAATTCACCCGGCAGGGCGGCGTGGTATTCCGGCTGCGCTATGCGCGCGAGCTGGCTGTCATTGAGATCGAGGACACCGGCCCTGGCATTCTGAAAGATGAGCTGGATGAAATCTTTGAGCCGTTTGCCCGTGGCAGTGCGGCCAATAACAGCACGGTGGCAGGCACCGGCCTGGGGCTGACCATCAGCAAGATGCTGACGCAGTTGATGGGCGGCGAGCTGAGTGTGCGCAGTGTGGTGGGCAGTGGCACCGTGTTTCAGATACGTCTCTTCTTGCCGCAAATTCACAGCAGCAACGAGATGCAGTCGGTCATCATTGCGCAGCCTGTGGCATACAAAGGCCCGCGTCGCCGCGTGCTGGTGGTGGATAACGAGCATGTGGACCGCGAGCTGATCATTAATATTCTGGAGCCGCTGGGCTTTGAAATGGCGCAGGCGGCCAATGGGCGCGAGTGTCTGGAGATATATCCCAATTTCCGTCCCGATCTGATTTTGATGGATCTGGCGATGCCGGTGATGGATGGCTGGGAAGCGAGCTACATCATACGCAAGGTGCATCAATCCGATGTCTGCATTGGGATCGTTTCGGCCAATGCTTTCGACAAGGGGCTGGAAAACACGGCCGGAATTCCGACTGAAGACATTATCCTCAAGCCGGTGAATGTGTTTGAGTTGCTGGGCTGGATGGGTAACCGCCTGGGCCTGGAGTGGGTGACACGCGCCGAGAGCGTTGCCGAGGAGCCACCTCCACCACCGCAGGAGCCTTTGCTATTCCCGCCGCCGGAGTTTCTGCATGAGTTGCAGTCGTTCCTGAAAATCGGCTTTGTGCGTGGAGTGGCAGAAAAACTGGAAGTCATTGCCTTGCTGGGCCCACAATACGGCCCCTTTGTGACCCTGATGCAGCGGCTGCTGAAAGAATTTCAGCTCGATGCCATGCGAAAAATACTGGAAGAAGTGAGTCTCCATGAAAAAAGCGAATGATGACCGTAGCGTGCAGACGGTTGTTCTGATCGTTGACGATGTGCTGGATAACCTGGCGGTATTGCATGATGCCCTGGATGAATCCGGCTTTATGGTGCTGATTGCCCAGGATGGCGCAACGGCCCTGGCGACAGCGGCACAGGCTCAGCCTGATGTCATTCTGCTGGATGCCATCATGCCGGGGCTGGATGGCTTTGAGGTATGCCGTCGCCTGAAGCAGGAGCTGGTGACGCGACATATTCCGGTGATTTTCATGACTGGCCTCACCGAGTCCGAAAACATTGTGGCGGGGTTTGAGGCGGGCGGCACCGATTATGTGACCAAGCCCATACGCACGGCAGAGGTACTGGCACGTATCAGCGCACATTTGAAGACATCGCGACTGGTACACCAGACCCGTGGGGTGCTCGATGCCTTTGGCCAGGCCGCGATTGCGGTGACGCCGGGCACTGGCAAGATCGTCTGGCAGACACCATTGGCGCGGCAGTGGATGGAGCGTTATTTTGGTGAAGAAACCATGCCTGAATATAGCGCTACCATGCCGCCGGAGCTGGTGCGCTGGCTGAAAGAGCTGTTCGAGGGCGGCATTGCTGGACTCAACAAGCCGACACTGACCATTCCGCAAGGCAGTGGCCGCCTGATTTTTACCCTGGTGGAAATCGATAACGATGACCAGTGGGTGATTCTGCTGCACGAAGAGTCGGATGCTGCCAAGATTGATGCGCTGATGACCACCTTCAAACTCACCCGACGCGAGTCCGAGGTGCTGTACTGGGCCATGCAGGGCAAGACCAATCGCGATATCGGCGACATCCTGGGTACCAGTCCGCGTACCATCAACAAGCATCTCGAGCACGTGTTCACCAAGCTCGGGGTAGAGACCCGCACCGCCGCTTCGGCGCTGGCAAGAAGCAAACTCAAGATTTAGCGTTTCCTCGTTTGGCTTTAAGGCCGGATATGCTATGTTGAACCACAGGATAATAAATCCAGCAGTTCAATAACAGTCACAGCGCATGCCGTCAGCGGCAAGGCGCATCTATGGGTGGAGAGCATATGGCGGCAAAGATCGGCCGTTTTGAAATCGTGCGCATGCTGGGCAAAGGCGCGCAAGGCATTGTATACCTTGCGCGTGACAGCCATCTGGGGCGCGATGTGGCGATCAAAACCCTGCATGCCACGCAAGAGGGCATGGGCGCGCTGCTGCAGGAGGCGCGTATCGTCAGCAAGCTGCAGCACGCCAATATCGTGACCCTGTTTGATGCGGGAGAACACGAGGGCGCCCCCTATCTGGTGTATGCCTATGTGCAAGGGCAGACGCTGGCGCAGCTGCTGCACGCGGAACCCGGGCTGCCGCTGACCCGTGCCGTGCAGATTGTCAGCAGCCTGCTGGATGCCGTTGCCTATGCGCATGCGCAGGACGTGCTGCATCTGGATATCAAGCCCGCCAATATCATGCTGAACGCGACCGGCCAGCCGCAGATCATGGATTTTGGGATTGCGCGTAGCATCAGCCAGCCACCTCAGGGCCGTATTGAAGGCTCGCCACATTACATGGCGCCCGAAATGGTCACCGGCAAAACAATCACGCCGCGTGCCGACCTTTATTCGCTAGGCATGCTGTTGTATGCGCTGGTGACGGGCCAGCCCGCAGTGGAGGGCGATGATGTGCAGGAGGTGCTGCGCAAGACGCTGCATGATGCCACCACCGCGCCGTCTGAACGCAACATCCATGTGGATGCCCAGCTGGAAGCCATTATCCTGAAAGCGCTGGCAAAAAATCCGGATGACCGCTATGCCAATGCTGCCGCCATGAACCAGGCCTTGCAGCAATACCTTGACCCGACGCGCGAGGATGAAAAATCCGGGCACGACGGCAAGCACAGCACGCTGGAGTTTTTGCTGCGGCGCATGCAGAGCAAGAGTGATTTCCCGATTTTGTCGTCTACCCTGAGCGAGATCAATCGCGTGGTGGATGACGAGTCTGCCAGTACCAACATTCTCACCAAGACCATCCTGCAGGACTTTGCCCTGACCAACAAGCTGCTGCGACTGGTGAATACCGTCACCTATGGCCAATTTGGCGGCAAGATCAACACCATTTCCAAGGCGGTGGTGATCCTGGGTTTTGAGACGGTGCGCAATGTGGCGATGACGCTGATTCTGTTTGAGTTTCTCCAGAACAAGGCGCAAGCCGCCCAGCTGAAGGACGATGTGCTGTCATCGTATTTTGCCGGGATACTGGCCGCGCAATTTTCCTCGGGCCGCAATATACGTGATGCCGAGGAGGCCATGATCTGCTCCATGTTTCGTAACCTGGGCAAGCTGTTGGCGACGTTTTATTTCTTTGAAGAAAGCCAGGAAGTCGCGCGGCTGGTGGAACAGGGCGACGGCGAGGAAAAGGCAGCGGTAAAGGTGCTGGGCATAGGGTATAGCGAGCTGGGCGTGGGCGTTGCCAAGAGCTGGAATTTCCCGCCCCGTCTGCTGGCGGGCATGCAAAGACTGGTGGGTGAGGTGATCAAGCCCTATGGCGAGCTGGAAACCCTGACGGTGACGGTCAATCTCGCCAACGAGCTCTGTGCGGTGATTGCCCATGGCAACGCCGAGCAGCAAACACAGGGCATACGCAAGATCATGAAGCGCTACAAAGATGCGGTGGCGATTACCGAGCCGCAGTTGCGTGCGGCGATAGAGTCCAGCCTGGCTGAAATGTCGGCACGCGCCGGTATCGTCAGCATCAATCTCGCCCAAAGTGCCCTGATGAAAAAAATGCGGCAGTGGGCCGGGGAGGAAGAGCCAGTCGCCAAACAGCAGCCTCCCGAAGTGGATAGCATGGCCGGTATCACGCGTCTGGACATGGGGCATATTGCCGATGTGGAGGATGGGGATGCTGACCGGCACGATGCCGATGCCATCCTGTCGGCGGGCATTCAGGACGTGACCAATACGCTGGTGGAAGACCATCAGCTCAATGACATCATGCAGATGGTGCTGGAAACCATGCATCGCGGCATGGAGTTTCAGCGCACGATTATCTGCGTGCGCGATGCCAAGCACAACGTGATGGCGGCCCGCTTTGGTTTTGGCAAGGATGCCGACGCCATGCTGCCCAAGTTTCGCTTTCCTATCAGTACGGCGCCCGATGTGTTTCAGATCGCGCTCAGCAAGGCCGCCGATCTCTCCATCGCGGACATCAATGCGCCCAATATTGCGGACAAAATTCCCGCCTGGTATCGCGCCATGGTGACGACGGGTAGCTTGCTGCTATTGCCTATCGTCATCAAGGAAAAACCCATTGCCCTGTTTTATGCCGATATGCCTACCGCCAACAGCATGCAGATATCGCAGCGACAGTTGTCCTTGTTGCGCACCTTGCGCAATCAGGCCGTGCTGGCCATCCGCCAGAAAATGTAGCGCGAACGCCATGGCGTGATGGCGGTCACATTGGTAGTGAGATCAATAATGGGAGGTAATGCATGGAAAGCCCCGCGCATGAAATGGCTCAATTGTTTGAGCAGCTAGGATTGCCTTCGGATGAAGCATCGATAGTGGAGTTCATTAGCACGCATGGCCATTTGCACACGGGTCTGGCGTTGAGCGAAGCCCCATTCTGGACGCTATCGCAGGCGGCATTCCTGCGTGAAGCCATCCAGGCCGATGCCGATTGGGCCGAAGTGGTGGACAGATTGAATGCCAGTTTGCATGCGGCGCGCGATGCGGTTGGCGACCAGGCTTGAGAAAGATGGCAGCTGTCCGGAGTTAACAAAAAAGGCAGCTCAGGCTGCCTTTTTATGTATTAGCACGCCTTAAGACGGGCTATTTTGACCGTGGCGGCCGGGGAGCGATTTGCGCTCTGGCGGCTGATGGGCTGTCGACGGTGAAGTGGCGATGTTGCCCAGCTGTAGAAAGCCCACGCGGCCGAAACCACAAAGCCGGTTGTGCCGGTCAGCATGGCGCCGTCGCTTTCATTGGCAAACCAGCCTAAACCAGCGCTGAATGCAGTAAAGACAAAGGGTATGGCAAACAGAATGAAAAACTTGATAAGCATAATGTCCTTTTGGGATTTTTGATGTTGAGAAATCGTTGGTTTGGGTAAAACCAACAATTGCATTGTGACAGACATTTGTTACAGAAAAATGTAATAAATGAAAGCAATTGAAACAGCGGCTGGCTTGCGGCGGCCTTGCCACTGGGTTTGAAGCCCGCAGAGCGCTGAGCTTCAGGGCTTTGTTCAGGCCTCTGTTCAGGGCTCAGAAAGCTCAGCCAATATCGCCTGCCACTCTTCTTCCGGCGTCTCGTATTCCTCATAGCGACGGCTAGTCCTCGCATACCAGTAGCGGCTGTTGCCCTCGTCAGGTTCTATCTTATGCAACACGGCGTGAATCCAGTGCGCGATGGGATGCCCCGAGGCCTGGGCAATGTTGTGGGCGGCATCCCATTGGCCAGCCATCGCCAGATGAGTGGCTCGGATCAATTCTTCACGTGCTGTTTCTGGCTTCATTCTACTGGCTCCTTGTCTGGCATCAGCGCGCCACGTTTACCCAGGTTGGCTGCTTGCCATAAATACCACGCAGCAATACTGCGGTAGGGTTTCCATTGTTCGCCAATCACAGCCAGGGCTTTGGGCTTAGGCTGCTCAGGCAGGTTTTTAAGCAGGCGCCAGCCTTCGCGTACGCCAAAATCATCCACCGGCAGCACGTCATTGCGTCCCAGGCTAAATATCAGCAGCATTTCTACCGTCCACCGGCCTATGCCCTTCAGCGAGGTGAGGCGGGTGATCAACTCTTCTTCGCTCATGCCCGCAGCGAGCCTGGCGCTGGGGACGGTGCCCGCCAGCGTGGCTGCGGCAATGCCCCTGATGGCGTTGACTTTTGCCATGGATAGACCGCAGCTTCTGAGCTGTGTTTCATCCGCGGTTGCAAGCTGCTCCGGACTGGGAAAACCATGATGCGGAAAGCTTGCCATCAGTCTGGCCAATATGGCGGCGGCGGCGTTGCCATGCAATTGCTGGTGGGCGACGGCGCGTACCAGCGCCTCATAAGGTTCTCCCTGCTCGCGGCGCTGAATGGCGCAAGGCCCCACCAAGGTGACCAGGCGTTGCCAGTCTGCATCCAATCCCGCCAGAAAGCGGCTGGCTGCGATGTCTGTATTGTCAGGTGGGGCTGTTTGCATGGGCTCTCGTCATGAATGTGCGGCATGCAGGCGTGTTCAACATGAGGTGTTCGGGTGCCTGATTTTCCGCAAATGGGGCATAAATAGCCTAGCATGATTCAGTTGGTCAGGGATGTTGTCCAGCTTTTGCGCTTTGTGCGATAATTTCCCGTTGGGCGGCATCCTCCCCCATACGCTGGAAAGCCGTTAAATCAACGACTTTTACATCTGCAGTCCCCTTAATAGCTTGAAAGATCACTATGCCGGTAATACGTTTGCCTGACGGCTCTGAACGACAGTTCGACGCCCCCTTAACCGTTGCTGCGGTTGCGCAAAGCATAGGCGCAGGCCTTGCTCGTGCCGCACTGGCAGGCAAAGTCACATTGCCGGGGCAGGAGCCTCGCCTGGTGGATACGTCTTTCGAGATCGCCGAGGATGTGGACCTCGCCATCATTACGGACAAGGATGCGGACGGCCTTGAAGTCATTCGCCACTCCACTGCTCACTTGCTGGCGTATGCGGTCAAAGAGCTGTTCCCGGAAGCCCAGGTAACCATTGGCCCGGTCATTGATAACGGCTTCTACTATGACTTTTCATACAAGCGTCCATTTACGCCGGAAGATCTGGAAGCCATTGAAAAGAAAATGGCCGAGCTCGCCAAAAAGGATGAGCAGGTAACCCGCAAGGTATTGCCGCGCGATGAAGCCGTGGCGTATTTCCAGTCCATAGGCGAGGCCTACAAGGCGGAAATCATTGCCTCCATTCCGGCGGACCAGGATGTGTCGCTCTATACCGAAGGCAATTTCACCGACCTCTGTCGTGGTCCGCATGTGCCCTCTACCGGCAAACTCAAGGCATTTAAGCTGATGAAGGTTGCTGGCGCTTACTGGCGTGGCGATTCCAACAACGAAATGCTGCAACGCATTTACGGTACTGCCTGGGCAAAAAAGGAAGACCTGGAAGCCTATCTGCACATGCTGGAAGAGGCGGAAAAGCGCGATCACCGCAAGCTGGGCAAGCAGTTGGACTATTTTCACATGCAGGACGAAGCGCCCGGCATGGTGTTCTGGCATCCGCGAGGCTGGAACTTGTGGCAGGAAGTGGAGCAGTACATGCGCGGCCTGTTCCGTCAGTACGGTTATCAGGAAGTCAAAACGCCGACCATCATGGACCGCTCCCTGTGGGAGAAGTCTGGTCACTGGCAAAATTACCGTGAAAACATGTTCACCACATCCTCGGAAAATCGCGATTACGCGGTGAAGCCGATGAATTGCCCTGGCCATATCCAGATATTCAACAGTGGTTTGCACAGCTACCGCGACCTGCCCCTGCGACTGGCCGAGTTTGGCTCCTGCCACCGCAATGAGCCTTCCGGCGCATTGCATGGTCTGATGCGCGTGCGTGGGTTTACCCAGGATGACGCACACATTTTCTGTACTGAAGATCAAGTAAAGCAGGAAGTTGCGAACTTTATTGTCATGCTGTACCAGGCTTACAAGGATTTTGGTTTTAACGATGTGCTGGTCAAGCTCTCGACTCGCCCTGAAAAGCGCGTGGGTTCTGATGAAACCTGGGATAAAGCCGAAGCATCCCTGGCAGCGGCATTGCGGGAAAATAATCTGGCATTCGACCTGCAACCGGGCGAAGGCGCGTTTTACGGTCCCAAGATTGAATTTACCCTGAAAGACAGTCTGGGCCGCCTGTGGCAATGCGGTACTATACAGCTGGATTTCAACTTGCCAGAGCGCCTTGGTGCGGAGTATGTGGCTGAGGACAACACGCGCAAGCACCCTGTGATGCTGCATCGCGCCATCGTCGGTTCCATGGAGCGTTTCCTGGGTATCCTGATTGAAAACTATGCCGGAGCGATGCCTACCTGGCTCGCCCCTGTTCAGGCCATGGTCCTCAATATCACCGATAGCCAGTCTGCTTATGTGCAGGAAGTGGTCGCCGAACTCAGGAAAAACGGCTTCCGGGTCGATTCGGACTTGAGGAATGAGAAAATAACCTATAAAATTCGCGAACATAGCTTGCAGAAGCTGCCTTATCTGCTAGTGGCAGGTGACCGCGAAATGCAAAGCGGACAAGTGGCTGTGCGTACCCGCAAGGGTGAAGACCTTGGTTCCATGTCGGTGAGCGCTTTTATAGAGCGACTCAAGGCGGACGTTGGCGCCAAGGTTTAAATTTATGCATGGCCGTTTAATGATTAATTTGGAGAATTTGCGATAGCTCAAGAAAAAGAAATACGAATCAACGGTGACATCACTGCACAACAGATTCGATTGGTGGGGGTTGATGGCGAGCCGCTGGGGATCATGAGTCTCAATGAGGCTTTTGCAAAAGCGGAAGAAGCTGATATTGATCTGGTTGAGATTGCGCCTCAGGCGCAGCCGCCAGTCTGTCGCTTGATGGATTACGGCAAATTCAAATATGCCGAAAGCAAGCGTCAGCACGAGGCTCGTCTCAAGCAGAAGCAGGTTCAGGTCAAGGAAGTGAAATTCCGACCAGGCACGGATGAAGGCGATTACCAGGTCAAGCTGCGTAGCCTGATCCGCTTTTTGCAGGAAGGCGACAAGGCCAAGATTACCTTGCGTTTCCGTGGCCGTGAAATTACCCACCAGGAACTTGGGCTCGCACTTTTGAAACGTGTGGAAGCCGACTTGCAGGAACATGCGGTGGTAGAGCAGTTCCCCAAGATGGAAGGCCGTCAGATGGTGATGGTGCTCGGTCCGCACAAGAAGCAGAAGTAAGTGCATTAACTTCAGCCCGTTATTGCGTTATAATAGCGGGCTGTTTTGATGATGACTGGCGCTAAGTGGTGCCAGTATCAAGCAGCAAGAGGTAGCGACGCGGCTAAAGGCATGCCCGATCGCTCTTTTTTATTGTTCCTTCAGGAGAAAAAAATGCCAAAAATGAAAACCAAGAGTGGCGCCAAAAAGCGCTTCAAGTTCTTGGGTAATGGCAAGGTTAAGCGTACCCATTCGCACCTGCGCCACATCCTTACCAAGAAGACCACCAAGCAGAAGCGTAACCTGCGTGGCACGGCTATTATTTCCGCAACTGACGTCAAGCGCGTACGCGCCATGATGCCAACTCAATAAGGAGATAGAGCATGCCTAGAGTAAAACGTGGTGTCATCGCCCGCGCACGTCATAAAAAGGTTTTAGACGCTGCCAAGGGTTACCGTGGTCGTCGCAAGAATGTATACCGCATTGCCAAGCAAGCGGTAATGAAGGCTGGTCAATATGCATACCGTGACCGTCGTCAAAGAAAGCGTCAATTCCGTGCCTTGTGGATCGCGCGTATCAACGCCGGTGCACGTGAGTATGGTTTGACATACAGCCGTTTCATCAACGGTCTGAAGAAGTCTGCGATTGAAGTGGATCGCAAGGTATTGGCCGATCTGGCTGTGTTCGACAAAGTGGCATTTGCCAAGTTTGCCGAGCTGGCAAAATCGGGCCTTGCTGCCGCTTAAATCCGGCAATTGAAAAAGGAGGCCTTGTGCCTCCTTTTTTATTGGGTTTTTCCCTCAGCCGTTTCGCTGTGGATTTCCGATGGAATTCCTGCATCTGAATGCTGATGAAAATGCCCTGGTTTATTGATGCATGACACATGCAAGTAAGGTCTCAAGAATATATGACACAACATCTTGATCACATCCTGAGCGAGGCACAAAGCGCGTTTGCTGCGTGTGACAATCTCAATGATCTGGAGCAGGCCAAGGCACGATTCCTCGGTAAGAGTGGTGCCTTGACCGATGCATTGAAGGGCTTGGGTAAACTGTCAGCCGAAGAGCGTCCCGCCGCCGGTGCGGCGATAAATGTCGTGAAGCAGGGCGTAGAAGAAGCTTTGCGCAACCGTCGCGATACGCTGTTGCTGGCGGAGCAGGAACGTCAGCTTTCCAGCGAGTCGCTGGATGTGACATTGCCAGCCCGGAGTGGTGATCGCGGTGGCGCACACCCGGTTTCGCTGACGCTGGCACGGATTGAGCAACTGTTTCATTCGATCGGTTTTGATGTGGCTGAAGGCCCGGAAATCGAGTCCGATTTCTATAATTTCACCGCCCTGAATATTCCTGAAGATCACCCTGCGCGTGCCATGCACGACACGTTTTATGTGGATGAGCAGCATGTGTTGCGTACGCACACCTCGCCTGTGCAAGTCCATTACATGCAGAACAAGACCCCCCCGCTGAAAATCATTGCGCCTGGCCGCGTGTATCGTGTGGATTCCGATGCCACCCACTCGCCCATGTTCCATCAGGTGGAAGGCTTGTGGGTCGATGAAGACATCAGCTTTGCCAACCTCAAGGGCGTCGTGCAGGATTTCTTGCAGCGTTTCTTCGAGCGCGAAGATCTGGAAGTGCGCTTCCGTCCTTCCTTTTTCCCGTTCACCGAACCCTCTGCCGAAATGGATATGAGCTGGAATGGTGGCTGGCTGGAAATCGGTGGCTGCGGCATGGTGCATCCCGAAGTGTTCAAGCATGTGGGTATCGATAGTGAAAAATATCGTGGGTTTGCCTTCGGGCTCGGCGTTGAGCGCCTGACGATGCTGCGGTATGGCGTGAATGACCTGCGCCTGTTTTTCGAAAACGATCTTCGCTTCCTCAAGCAGTTTGGTTAACGATCATGCAATTCTCAGAAATTTGGTTACGCCAGTACGTCAATCCTGCCATTAGCAGTGAGCAGCTCGGTCATGCCTTGACCATGGCTGGCCTTGAGGTGGAAGCGATGGACGCTGTGGCACCAGCGTTCAGTCACGTCGTGGTGGCAGAAGTGCTCACGGCAGAAAAGCATCCGGATGCGGATCGCCTACAAGTATTAACAGTGGATGTCGGCTCGGGTACGCCCCTCCAGATCGTCTGTGGCGCCAGCAATGCTCGCGTGGGCCTGAAGGCGCCATGCGCCATGGTTGGTGCGGCCTTGCCTGGCTTTAACATCAAGCAAGCCAAAGTGCGTGGTGTCGAGTCGTTTGGCATGATGTGCTCCGCCAAGGAGCTGGGGCTTGCCGAAGAGAGCAGTGGCTTGCTGGAGCTGCCTGCCGAGGCGGTAATCGGTACGGATATTCGTGATTACCTGCAACTCAATGATCAGCTGTTTACATTGAAGTTGACGCCTAACCGTAGCGACTGTCTGAGTATCGTTGGTGTTGCCCGCGACGTGGCCGCGATCACCGGCGCCGCCTTGCAGGTACCGGCGACGGCCAGCATCAGCCCGGTTGCCAGCACCGACTTCAAGATCTCCGTGCGTGAGCCTGAGGCATGCCCGTATTACAGTGGGCGCAGCATCCGTGGCGTGAATGCCGCCGTGGCGACACCCGACTGGATGCAACGACGTCTGGAGCGTAGTGGTATTCGCAGCATCAGTGCGATTGTCGATATTACCAATTATGTATTGCTGGAACTGGGGCAGCCTCTGCATGCCTTTGACGCTGGGAAGCTGCAGGGCGATATCGAGGTGCGATATGCCAATTCTGGCGAGGCGCTGAGCTTGCTGAATCAGCAGCAAGCGAACTTGCAACAGGATATGCTGGTGATTGCCGACGCCCATGGCCCACTGGCCTTGGCCGGTATCATGGGTGGGCTGGACTCGGCTGTGTCACTGGAGACACGCGACATTTTTCTGGAAAGTGCATACTTTGCCCCCGGCGTGATCGCTGGCAAAGCACGCCGCCTGGGCTTGTCGACGGACTCGTCGTATCGCTTTGAACGTGGCGTGGATTTTGGCAGCACCCGTCAGGCATTGGAGCGTGCAACCGCGCTTATTCTTGAGATTTGCGGTGGTGAGCCTGGTGATGTTGTCGAAGTCAAATCTGCCTTGCCCACGCGCAAGCCGGTGACATTACGCTATGAGCGGCTGCTTTCGGTGCTGGGTATCCCGCTGGAGCGTAGCGAAGTATCGGCCATATTTGCCCGCCTTGGTTTCGCGGCACGTGAGTCGGATGGTCGTTACGAGATTACGCCTCCCAGCTATCGCTTTGATATCGAAATTGAGGAAGACCTTATCGAGGAAGTGGCTCGCCTGCATGGCTATGAGCATATCCCCGCGATTGCGCCGCAAGCCACATTGGCCATGTTGCCTGCCTCAGGTAGCGAACTGAATCGTGCCTGGGTGCGCGACGCTCTGGTGGCTGGTGGCTATCAGGAAATCGTCAGCTACAGTTTTGTGGATGCCAGCTGGGAACGTGACTTGCTGGGGAATAATGACGCGATAGTGCTGAAAAACCCCATCGCCAGCAACATGAGCGTGATGCGTAGCGGCTTGTGGGGCGGTCTGTTGCAGACGCTGGTTTATAATCTCAACCGCAAGCAGCCGCGCGCCAAACTGTTTGAAATTGGCTCCGCCTATCATAAAGCCGATTCTGGCTATGCTGAAACCATGCGGGTTTCCGGGTTGGCTTACGGTGCTGCCCACCCTGAGCAATGGGCTGAGGACGAGCGTGATGTGGATTTCTATGATGTGAAAGCCCAGGTGGATGCGCTGACGCACGGACGCGCTGTGTATCAGGCCGCCACGCATCCGGCGCTGCATCCAGGTCAATCTGCCCATATCTTGCTGGATGGCAAGATCATCGGCTGGCTGGGCAAGTTACACCCCAAGTGGCAACAGCATTATCAATTGCCACGCAGCACGGTGGTGTTTGAATGTGATCTTGCCCCTTTGCTTACCGTTCAGTTGCCTAGATATCAAGAGGTGGCTAAGTTCCCGCCTGTGCGACGCGATATTGCCGTGGTGGTGGATGAGGCAACCCCTGTTCAAGCGCTATTGGATACCATGAATGATGCGAAAAATGTCTTGATTTCAGACATCGCATTGTTCGATATTTACCGCGGAAAAGGTGTTCCGGAAAACAAAAAAAGCCTTGCATTTCTTGTGCTTATGCAAGATACTCAAAAAACTTTGACGGATGCTGAGGCAGATGCCGTCATGAGTAATTTGCTAGCATTGCTCAAGACCAAACATGGTGCGGAATTAAGAAATTAGAACGCCAATGGGGCGCCAGTTTTTAGAAAATGCGTCGCGATGGTGCGAAAGTTAAGAAAAGTAGTTGGGAGATTTGCATGACATTAACCAAAGCCGATCTGGCTGATTTGCTCTTTGAACAGGTTGGGCTGAACAAACGTGAGGCCAAAGATATGGTCGAAGCGTTTTTTGAAGAAATACGTACGGCTTTGGAATCAGGAGACAGTGTAAAACTGTCGGGTTTCGGCAATTTCGAATTACGTCAAAAATCAGAGCGGCCAGGCCGCAACCCCAAAACAGGCGAAGAAATCCCGATCACGGCACGCCGTGTCGTCACGTTTCATGCCAGCCAGAAGCTCAAGCTAAAGGTAGAGGAGGCTTATGCCGGAGACCGCGCCTAAGGTTGTGTTGCCGCCGATTCCTGCCAAGCGTTACTTCACCATTGGTGAGGTCAGCGAGCTATGTGGCGTTAAGCCCCATGTCTTGCGCTATTGGGAGCAGGAATTCACGCAGCTAAAACCCGTCAAGCGTCGTGGTAATCGCCGGTATTACCAGCATCATGAAGTTCTGCTGATTCGCCGTATCCGTGAATTGCTCTATGAGCAAGGCTTCACCATCAGCGGCGCCCGTAACAGGCTTGATGATGCGGCACAAGCAGTAGAAGCTCCACCTGAAACTGTGGTGGAAAAGCAGGTTGAGCATTCCTCACCTGCCTCCGCCTATCCGCAACTGGATGTTGGTTTGTTGCGCAGCGAGTTGCGTGAAGTGCTTGATCTGCTGCGCGCTCCCTAAAAACCAATTTCCTGTTTGTTCCCTCCAGTTCATTCCGCTATAATGCAGGCCTTGTTGCTTTAGCGACATCGGGGCGTAGCGCAGCCTGGTAGCGTACTTGCATGGGGTGCAAGTGGTCGCAAGTTCGAATCTTGCCGTCCCGACCAGTATCCAAAAGGGGTTAGGTAACTAACCCCTTTTTTCATGCCCCTTTTTCATGTTCGTGCGATCAGCACGATATCTTGTTTATTCCTGTTTCCGGACTATCACGTTTTTCCAAGGCGTTGGAATCTTCACGTTTTGTTATCGCTCGGCTCGTTCATGGGTTCCGAATTGGATTCTTAAGCATCGACATTGTTAATGAGAATTGTTATTATTTGTAAATGCTTCTTAATAACAATGATGTGCAAGGAAAATAATGTCTCGCTTCTCTTTACTGACCAGTTCGGTCGATCCCATACAAGTTTCTGGCAAGGCAGCGGGTGCTTTATTACTGTTGGCATTTTCTACGGGCGGGTCTGCAGAGGAGGTGACAGAGCAGCAACTGGCGGATAAAAAGAAAGCACAGCAGAGTGCAGCGGCAACGCCAGTTGCGACAACACTGGATACTGTCCATGTTGTTGATAAGTCGGCAGATACGGTTTTGCCTGGCGAGTTGATGCCTGCGTATGTGGGTGGTCAAGTCGCGCGAGGGGGGCGGGTGGGATTGCTGGGCAATAAGTCAGTGCTGGATACGCCATATAGTGTGATTAGCTATACCCGTGAGCTGATTCAGAACCAGCAGGCGACGACCTTAGCGGATATTGTCGAAAACGACTCATCCATTCGCAATAACAACCCCAGGTTTGGTCGCTTTGATCAGTTCTCCATCCGTGGTTTTTCTCTATCGAATGGGGAGGTGGCGCTGAACGGTTTGTTCGGGCTGGTTCCCAATTACACAGTACCACTGGAGGGGGTTGAGCGAGTTGAAGTGCTCAAGGGGCCTAACAGCTTGTTGAATGGCATGGCACCTACGGGTGGCGTTGGCGGTGCGATCAATGTGATTGCCAAGCGGGCGACAGATGCACCGATTACCCAGTTTACCGCTAACTATGCCTTAAGCTCGGTTTTTGGCGGGCATGTGGATATTGGTCGACGCTTCGGTAGCGATAACCAGTTTGGCATTCGTCTGAACTCGGTATATCAGGATGGCAGGACGGCATTTTCGAATGATCAGAGAATAGAGCGCTCACTCATGACATTGGGGCTGGATTTTCGAGGTGAAAATTTACGCCTGTCTACGGATGTTTGGCATTACGAGAATCGAGGCACGGCGCCAATGGAACGGGTAACCTTGAACAGCCGCGGTGGTGTTCTGGCCGCCGTGCCAGATGCCGATAAGGTCACGCGCAACTTTGCCCAGCGCTGGTCTTATGCCAATACCATAGACACGACCGTTGCCGTGCGTGGCGAGTATGATTTTTCACCTGCTATCACAGCCTACGCCGCGGTGGGGGCTCGTCGCGGTCGATATGATTTTCTGCGGGTGCCGGTGGCGGTCGATTCTGCGGGCAATTTTGTTACCACGACCGGTAATACTACGGTCAATACGAGTACCGTGAATCGTTTTCTAAGGCATGAGGATACGGTGTCTGGAGAGGCGGGCGTGCGCACCATGTTTGATACTGGTGTGGTTCACCACACGGTGAATCTCAATACCAGTTTGTATCGTATCCAGTTTGGTAATCTGGAAAATGAAATAGGCACGGTGGCATCCAATATTTACAACCCGGTGAATGGGATAGAGCCAGCCGTGATTGGCATGTCCAATACACCTCCACGAACAGCGGAGACCGACTTGAGCAGTATTGCCCTGAGCGATACTTTATCCATGCTGGATGATCGTCTGCAAATCACCATAGGCGTCCGCAAGCAGGCGGTGCTTAATAAAACCTATCTGGTGACAGGGCCCGTGCGTGCCAAGTATGACGAAGACGCACTAACGCCGACGTTCGCTTTTACGGTAAAGCCGCTCGACCATCTCGCCCTTTATGGAAATTACATTGAGTCGCTGACCCAGACCGCTATGGCCCCTACAAATGCTGCCAATGCGGGAGATATTTTTCCTCCAGCCAAAACCAAGCAGGTTGAAGTGGGGGCGAAGCTGGATCTTGGTAGCTTCACTTCTACCTTGGCATTGTTCCGGATTGAACGTCCCAGTACATTTCGCGACCCCACCACTCTTGTTTTTGGGTTGAATGGCGAGCAACACAACACGGGCCTGGAGTGGTCTCTGTATGGGGAGCCTGTGAGTGGCGTACGTGTATTGGGTGGTGTGACACTGCTGGATGGCAAATTGAAAAAGACACTGGGTGGCGCGAACGATGGCAATACTGCGCCAGGCGTAGCCAAAGTGAATGCCAATCTCGGCATGGAGTGGGATGTTACTGCCATACCTGGTTTTACCTGGACGGCACGTACCATCTATACCAGTGATCAATATGTAGATGCTGCCAATACGCGCGAGATTCCCGATTGGGCGCGGCTGGATCTTGGTGCCCGCTACCGGTTTGTTTCGGCGGGTAAAAACGTAACCCTGCGCGCCACGGTAGATAACGTGCTCGACAAGCATTACTGGGCTACCGTCAGCACTAGCGATAGCGTGAATGGCCTGACGTATGGCACACCGCGCATGGCATTTTTCTCTGCCACGGTGGACTTTTAATCGGAGCGATATCTGGGAGTTAATGGCCAATGGCTGATTCCAAGCCATTGGCCATCAGACTATTTTTGGCTCTGGCGCTTTTTGAGCCAGATAAAGACACCGGTCCAAGCCAGCAATACGGTCAGCAAGCCTGTGACTAAAATGAGTATGCGCCCGGGCAATCCAAATATCTGCCCGGTATGTAGCGGATATTGCAGAATACTCAATCGATCTCCCGTTTTGCCTTGTGAGTAGCCGTATTGGGCTTTCAGTTCGCCCGTGTTTGCATCAAAAAACACTTGTTCACGCTTGAAGGTCAGCCAGGCATTGGGTTGACGTTCATCAAAGGTCAACCGGTAGACATTCTGCTTGGCCAAGTATGAAATATTGGCAACCCGGTAATCATCCGCACTGGCGGGCCGCAAGGCTAAGCCACGCTGATAAGCAGCATCCCAATCCAGTGAAATCTCCCCATCTTTCACTTTGGGCAAGGTATCACCAGGAAGAGGGCTGAAGGGCATTATCATGCCCATCACCGGTCTGAACACTTCCCGGTTGAGATTGAGATAAAAACTACTGAACGCGACGACAGCCAGCACGGGCCACAGCCACAAGCCACTGGCACGATGCAGGTCAAAATTTACGCGAGTTGCATTTGCCTGATACTTTATTTTCCAGGCGGGCGCCCATTTTTTCATGAACTGCACGGGCGATGGCAGTAGACCATGTCGGGGCAAAGCCAAATAAAATCCAACAAAACAATCCAGTAGCCAAAGTATGGCGACGCCACCCAATAGCCATTTTCCAATTTTTCCTGGCAGATGAAGTGTGTCATGCAATTTGAACAGGAATGGCATCAAGCCCTGACGACTGATATCAACCTTGCCCCATTCGCGGGCGCCCAGAATTTCATTGGTATAAGGGTTAACAAATACCTGCATGGGAAGAGGGGCGTCGTCGCCAGTCTGTTTACTATTCATACGCACAATCAATGCGCGATCGGCGCTGTGCTGAAACTCAATGCGTGCTATCCGATGGTCGGGATAGGCCTGACTGACCTTGCGTGCAAGTTGTGCTAGCGGCACTGGTGAGGCAGCCGTGGGCGTCACCAGCATCCAGTCCGGATTCAGCCATTCATCAAGCTCGTGATAAAACGCCAGCGATGCTCCGGTTAGTCCCGCAACCGTTAAAAACAACACTAGGATTAACCCCGCATAACGATGCAGGCGGACAAACAATTTTCTGGACATGAGGGCGAGAGCCTGTTCTTTGGTGTCGCGATTGGAAATAGCAAGGATGCCTGCCGTAGACCTGGATGAATGAGGCGGACGGGTAGCGTGTATTATCGTAAAGTGTAAATGATATCAATTATCATTTGAGATGTATAATGCGGGACGAAAATATACACGCAGGAGCTGTTATGAAATTAAAGTGGGGCGTTGTTTGTGCCTTGATGATGCCGTATTGGTCTGTCCATGCTGAAGTGGCGGAGGATGCCGCTGAATTGCCGGAAGTCGCTGTCAGCGCCCGGCAGGAGGAGTCGGCCACCGGGCCAGTAAAAGGCTACAAAGCCAGCCGTTCGCAAACGGCCACCAAAACCAATGCCGCGTTATCAGAAACCCCCCAGTCCGTGACGGTGATTGGCAGTGAGCAGATCCGCGATCAGGGCGTGCAGTCGCTGGCGGAGGCTTTGCGCTTTACCGCTGGGGTCGATGCCGGGCAGCGCGGACGGCGTGGGCTGGATGATATTTCCATCCGCGGTTTTGTGCAGAGTGCTTATGTGCTGCGTGATGGCATGCGCATGGATAACGACATGTGGATACAGAACGAGCCGTTTGCCTTTGAACGTATCGAGGTACTGAAGGGCCCGGCATCTGTGTTATATGGCCAGATTTCTCCGGGTGGGCTGGTTAATCTGGTGACGAAACGGCCAACTGACAAGCCTATTGCCGAAATCGGCATCGGTCTGGGCAATTACAATCAGAAGCAACTGACTGCCGACTTTTCGGATGCGTTGAACGAAGATGGCACAGTGCGTTATCGCCTGGTGGGCATTTCATCCGCCAGCGATGACCAGGTAGATTTTGTCGATCGCCAGCGTACCTATATTGCGCCGTCATTAACCTGGGATATCAGCGACAAGACCAGCCTGACCTTGCTGGCAAGCTATCAGAAGAGTGACTTTGTGCCGATTCGTGGCCTGCCTGCGCGCGGTACCGTGCTTGCCAATCCCAATGGCCAGATTTCATACAGCCGGTTTGTCGGCGTGCCGGGTGTGGATAAATACAGCACCGAGCAGACGCAATTCGGCTATCTGTTTGAACACGCGTTTACCCCGTCAATCAAATTCAAGCAGAGCATGCGCGTGAACGATTATGACCTGGAAGGTGCCTTTACCAGCCCCACATCGCTGTCGGCCAACGGGCTCAACTATGCGCGGCAGATCCAGTATCGCGATGTGCATGGCCAGATGCTGACCATGGACAATCAGCTCAACATGCAGTTTGACACGGCAGCCTTGCGCCATGATGTGCTGGTGGGGTTTGATTACCTGCATTTTGACAGCAAGCGCACGGACAAGCGCGCCAGCGTCACTGCGCTGAATCTCTATAACCCGAATTACAGCCCCACTATAGGTGTTGCCGTTACAACACCTACGACCACCGGCACGGACAAGCTCGAACAAAAAGGGTTATATCTGCAGGATCACATCAAGTTTGGCGATGGCTGGAATCTGGTGCTGGGCTTGCGTCGCGATGAATCTGATCTATTGGAAAAACGCCTGAGCGGCAGCAGGACTCGCACCAATCCGGGGGCAACTACCGGGCGTGCCGGCTTGCTGTATGCCTTTGGCAATGGCTGGTCACCTTATATCAGCTATAGCGAATCTTTCGTACCCGTTACCGGCAGCGGGGCAGACGGTACTGCCTTCAAGCCGGAAACCGGCCAGCAGCGCGAAATCGGCCTCAAGTATGAAACTCCCAACAGGGCATTTGGCACCACCGTGGCGCTGTATGACCTGACGCGCCAGAACGTGACGACGACGGATCCCAATAACACCGCATTCAACATCCAGACCGGCGAGCAGCAGCATCGAGGTGTGGAAATCGAGGCTACCGGGCAACTGACCTCGCGGCTCAATGTGGTGGGCAGCTACAGTTATATTGATGCTGAAATCACCAAGAGCACGACGGGCACGCTGCACAAACGTCCGATTCTGGTGGCGAAAAACATGGCCAATCTCTGGGCCAATTACGACATGGGGCGCTGGCTGCAAGGCCTGGGTGTTGGCATAGGCGCGCGTTATATCGGCAAGCAGGCGGGGGATGATCTCAATACCTTCTACACGCCGCATTACACCGTGTACGATGCCGCCTTGTTCTACCGCACGGGACCATGGCGCTTTGCCTTGAATGCGCGCAATCTGGCTGACAAGGAGTACATTGCCTCCTGCTCCAGCGTGAGCGCCTGTTACACGGGTGATCCACGCATGATCATGTTGAATGCCACCTACGCCTTCAAATAACACCGCCATTTAGCTGAGAAACCGCGGAGCCTGGCCATTCGGTCAGGCTCCGTTTCCATATGGGGCGGCATCTGCTACATTGAGGGCAGTGTTTACTACCTCATCGAGATACCTCCTTGTCGGCCTCTGCCTTGCACGATTACCCCGCATCGTTTCCTGTAGCACGCGGCATGCGGCGCCATTTCCATTTTTACCTTGGCCCTACCAATTCCGGCAAAACCTATGAAGCACTGCAAGTGCTGCAGCAAGCGGCATCGGGCGTCTATCTGGCACCTTTGCGACTGTTGGCAATGGAGGTGCGTGATCGGCTGATGGAAGCGGGGGTGCCCTGTAACCTGGTCACCGGGGAAGAGCGGCACTGGGTGCCGGGTGCCCGGCATACGGCCTGCACGGTTGAGATGATGCGGCCGGATCAGGTGGTGGATGTGGCTGTCATCGACGAAATCCAGATGCTGCAGGATGAGGCGCGTGGCTATGCCTGGACCGCTGCACTGGTTGGCGTCCCCGCGCAGCAGGTGTTTGTGTGCGGTTCGGATGCCGTGACGCCCATCTGCCTGGCCTTGCTGGAATCGCTGGATGAGCCGTGGCAACTGACGCGGCTTGAGCGCAAAACGCCATTGATACTGGAAGAGCACGCCATTTGCGGCCAACGCTACAACCGGACGCGGCTAAAAGGCAAGCTGCAAAAGGGCGATGCCGTGATCGCCTTTACGCGCAAGGATGTGCTGACCCTGAGTGCGCGCATACGGCAATGGGGCTTGTCGGTGGCCTCTATTTACGGGGCCTTGTCGCCCGAAGTGAGGCGTACCGAGTCGCGACGCTTTGCCAATGGCGAGGCCGATGTGCTGGTGGCGACCGATTCTATTGGCATGGGGCTGAATCTGCCAATCCGGCGCGTGGTGTTTACTACCGTACATAAATTTGATGGCGTCGCGAGCCGCCTGATCGGCCCGACCGAAACCCGGCAGATTGCGGGGCGTGCCGGACGTTACGGTATCTATCCCACCGGCTTTGTCGCCGCGGTGGAGGCCGATGAACTACTGCATCTGCAACACATGCTGACGACATCGGATAGTGCGGAGTTGCAGCAATTGCCGGTGGCCGCCAATTGGCCGGATATCGCGCGGCTTTCGCAGCGGGTGCACGCCGCGCGCATAGGGGAATTGCTGGAGCGTTTTTCCCGGCAAGCGCTGGAAAGTGATCTGTTTCACCTCACCAGTGCCGAGGGCCAGATTGCGCTGGGGCATCTTATCGACCAGCATGCTCCTCATATGCCCCTGGCCGACAAGTTCCGGTTTTCATGCGCCCCGGTGTCTTTCGACAAGCGGCACGAGATGGATTATTTCATTCAATGCCTGAAAGCCCATGCCGACCACAAGCGCAGGCGCCTGCCAGAGGATGTGGCCTGGCTGGACAGCAGCGGGCCGCAATACCTGGAGCAGGCGGAACAGTTCAGTCAGGACATCAGCCTTTATGCCTGGCTGGCATTCAAGTATCCGCAGACCTTTCCTGATGGCGAGCTGGTGCCCATGCTGCGGCAGCGGGTGAGCCGTTATATTGAGCGCGCGCTGCTGACGCAGGCGGGCTATGGGGATATCACGCGCGAGCTGTATGTGTATGGCTGAGACGTGCATGCCTCTGCCGGAGTAAGCGGGAAACGACAGTCACCTGCCGCGCTACCCAACACGCGTAGCGGGGCTAGCGCCCCAGCCCCAAGCTGGCCTTAGCTAATAAAAGCTAGACGCACACGGCACGCACTTGTGCGATATCGGTTTTGCCCTGGAGTACCTTGTTGATGCCATCCTGCTTCAGCGTCAGCATGCCGCTATTGAGGGCTTCTTCCAGCAGTTCACTCACCGGTGCGCGTTTCTGAATCATGCGCTTGATTTCCGGCGTCACGATCATCAACTCATACAGGCCAAGACGCCCACGGTAGCCGGTGTTGTTGCACTCTTTGCAGCCTTTGGCGCGATAAAGGGTGAATTTGCCCTCACGCGCAAACTCCTCCTGAAAACGCGCCAGTTCTTTCGTCGCGCCATGGCTGGTGCCAAGGACAAATTCGGCCGCCAGCTCTTCCAGCTCGGCATGGCTGGGTTCATAGGCTTCCTTGCATTTGTCGCACAATGTCTTGGCAAGACGTTGGGCCATGATCGCCAGCAACGCATCGGCAAAGTTGAAGGGGTCCATGCCCAGATCGAGCATACGCACAATACTTTCCGGCGCGCTATTGGTGTGCAGCGTGGAGAGCACCAGGTGGCCGGTCAATGAGGCTTCAATGCCGATCTTGGTGGTTTCCTGATCACGCATTTCACCCACCATGATCACATCCGGATCGGCTCGCAGAAAACTGCGCATGGCGGCGGCGAAGGTCCAGCCTATCTTGGCATTCACCTGCACCTGGCGCAGCCCCTGCTGGGTAATTTCCACCGGGTCTTCGGCTGTCCAGATCTTGCGTTCCGGGGTGTTGATGTACCCCATCAACGAGTGCAGCGATGTGGTTTTGCCTGAGCCGGTCGGGCCACAGACCAGAATCAGCCCATAGGGCCGCTGCATCAGCTTTTTCAGGTTTTCCAGTTTGTCCTGCGCCAGCCCGAGTTTATCCACCGGTACAGGTTTGGCCGCTGCCAGCACCCGCATCACTACATCTTCCAGGCCATTGGCTGTGGGGATGGTCGCCACGCGCAGCTCGACATTGGCCGGGCCGAATTGCTTGAAATCCAGCTTGCCATCCTGTGGCTTGCGCCGTTCGGAAATATCCAGCTGCGACATGATCTTGATCCGCGAGATCAAGGCATTGCGGAAATTGGATGGGATTTCCAGATACTGCACCAGCGTGCCATCTTTGCGGAAACGCACCTGCGTATTGCGGCGATCCGGATAGGTTTCAATATGAATATCCGACACGCCATCCTGATAAGCATCCAGAATCATTTTATTGACCAGCTGCACCAGCGTGTTATCAGACTCTGCCACGGGCTCTTCGGCAGACTCAAACTGCATGCTGTTCTCTTCGCTGAACAGCTTGGTGGCCAGGTCATCAATCTGCATGCCGGCGACATTGCTGGATTTCAGGTCGAAATCCAGCATGTCATCCTTGCTTTTGCTGAATTCAAACGCACCGCTGCGACCATAAAAGCTGTCAATAGCCGTGACGATATCTTCACGCGAGGCCATGGCAGGCAGGGTTTTCATCTGCGTGAGAAAGCGTACCTCATCAATCGCCTTCACATTCATCGGATCTTCAAACGCCACCACCAACGCGCCTTCATACATGCACAGCGGTATCAGCAGATGCTTGCGGGCCACGGGCGCGCCAATCAGGCGTATGGCATTCGGGTCAAAGTTGAATTTACTGAGACTGACATACGGAATCCCCAGCTTTTTCGCCAGCGTGCCCTTGAGGGTCTGCTCATCGACGATGCCCATGTCGACCAGAATGCGACCCAACGGAATACCGCGGTTTTCCTTCTGCTTGTTCAAGGCATGCTGCAGTTGATCTTCGCTAATCAGCTCCAGCTGTCTCAGTGCCTCGCCCAGCTTGAGAATCGGGCGACTTTCCTGATGGCGAATCGCCTTTTGCAGCTCTTCACTGGTGACAATCTGATTTTCAAACAGGTAATCGCCTATGCGCTGATTGCGCAATTCGTCCTGGCGTTTCAGCGCTTCTTCCACCGCATCTTTGGTTGCCAGCTTTTCCTGAATCAGGATTTCGCCTATTTTCTGGCCAATCTTGTAACTCTTGATGGACGCGCGTGGAAAGTAACCGCGGATGATCTTGCTGTCAGCCGTGGTCGGGTAAATGTACAAGCCATGGTTTGTGGTGACATAGCTGTAGGTATAACCCACCACCATTTCGCCATCGGTATATTCAATGGCATAGGTTTGTTTTTCGGAAGGGGGAAACAGCTCCTCAGCCCTGTCCTCAAGAAAAGACTGGTTGGGCACCAGTTCCATGGGTTGCATCAGCTGTATGCTTTTGATTTTATCGACGGCCAGCGTTTCTTGCGGTTTATCCTTGGCGGTACGATAGATCAGGGTATTGGCATCGGGCATGAACTCGATGAGCTGTCCCAGCAGCTTCTTGCCATCAAACAGGTAGATCAGGCAGATTTCGTTAGCAGGGCTCTCGCCATTGGCAGCAAAGCTGAAATAAGGTGGCTTGGGCCACTCGATCACTGATTCTTTCATACTCCCCCTAGTGATACGTACGTATATATTCCGCTTATTAAAGCACGGCCCATGCCATCACATAAGGGGGCTTTTATTTTTATTTTAAATGGGTAACGCTGGCATGCCACAGGCCTGAGAGGCGGGGCGACAATACCATCCGTTAGATGAGGGGCAGCCTGGCTTGCCCATCCGGTCGGCGCATGATGTTCTGCAGTCAAGACTGGGTAGTGCCTTCCTCGCCATCCCGCATGTTCAGGTGAATTCGGGAAAATTTCCCGAATGATGAAAGGAGCTAAGACTATAGAATAGCCGTTTTCACGAAGACGGAGCGCCATGAGCCTCAAGTTACGCTTAAATCTGATGATCACGGCCCTGCTGGTGCTGATCATGGCGCTTGGCACCATGCTGATGGTGGCAAATGCACGGCAGGATGTGCGTGCCGAGGTGGAGTCCACCGCCAAACTGGCCCTGTATCTGCTGGATGCAGAAGCCTTGTATTACTCCCAGCTTTCCAATCCCCAGCAGCTGCGTTCATTCCGGCTTAAAAGCCTGAGCAATCTGCGTCACTTGCGCATTGAATTCTATGATCACAACGGCACGCTGGTGGACAGCAACAGCCTGCCTGCCGATGCGGAAAACGAAGCACCACCTCCACGCTGGTTTGTCAGTGCCATGGGCATGGTATCGAGCGAGTGGATACAGTCGCGCCGCATGATCAAGGTCAATGGCCGGGTGATTGGTGTGCTGGTCGTCACGCCTGACCCTTCTTACGAGATTGCCGAAGTGTGGGGCGATACCCAGGATCTGCTGGTGCTGTCGGCGCTGTTTTTCCTGCTGGTGAATCTGATGGTGTACTGGGCGGTGGGCCATGCCTTGCGTCCGGTGGATACGGTACTGGCCGCGCTAAACGAACTGGAGCGTGGCAATCTCAAGGCACGCCTGCCGGATTTCAAGCTGAAAGAGCTGGCGCGCATCAGCCACAAATTCAATCTGATGGCGCACAAGCTGGAAACCAGCGTGGAGCGTAACCATCGTTTGTCGCAACAGCTGATACGTGCGCAGGAAGATGAGCGCAAGCATCTTGCACGCGATCTGCATGACGAAATCGGCCAGAGCCTGACGGCGATCAACGCCGATGCCACGGCCATCGTGAATTCCGACTCAAGCAATCCGCGCATCAAGGAGAGTGCGGCGGCGATTGTGCAGGTGGCACGCCATGTGGTGACTATTGTGCGCGACATGCTGGAGCACCTGCGGCCAGATACCCTGGATAAGCTCGGCCTGCACATTGCCCTCACGGATCTGGTGAGCAACTGGCGTCAGCGGCATCCCGAGGCGACCATCACCATCAATATTGAGGAAGACCTGGAAGATCTGGGCGAGTTTATCCCGATCACCATCTACCGCCTGGTGCAGGAGGCGCTGACCAATATCAGCCGTCATGCCAGGGCGGGGTCGGTCAGCCTGGCAGTGCAACGCATGGGCAACCACCTGCATCTGGTGATACGCGATAACGGCTGTGGGTTTGAAATGGAAAAAGCGCCTTCCGGCTTTGGCTTGGCTGGCATGCGCGAGCGGGTGGAAGGGTTGGGCGGCAAGCTTGATGTGCAGAGCGCGCCAGGGGAGGGGACGACCATCATGGTCAGTATCCCGGTGATAAATCAACAGGAGTTGTCAGGTGAGTGAAGAAATTATCCGGGTCTTGCTGGTCGATGACCACACAGTGGTGCGCTCTGGCTTGTGCCGCTTGCTGGAGCAACACTCCGGCATCAAGGTGGTGGCCGAGGCTGAGAGCGGTGAGCAGGCTTACCAGGTGTTTGGCGAATACCTGCCCGATGTGACGGTGATGGATCTTTCCATGCCGGGCATGGGCGGGCTGGAAGCCATGCGCCGGATATTGGCGCGGTATCGTACAGCGCGCGTGCTGATTTTCTCCATGCATGAAAATGCCGCGTTTGCCATGCAGACCCTGAAGAGCGGTGCGCGTGGCTATGTAGCCAAAACCGGCTCGTTTGATGAGCTGGTAAAAGCCGTGGTGGAAGTGGCGCGTGGCAAGAGCTATATCAGCACCAGCATTGCCCAGAAGATCGCCCTGCAAACAGTCATCGGCGATGGTGACCTCATCAGCCAGCTGTCGCCGCGTGAATTCGAGGTGTTCCGCTTGTTTGCCGAGGGCAAGAATGCCGAGGAAATTGCCGAAGTGTTGAAGATCAGCCAGAAAACGGTGGCGAATTACCACACGCTGGTGAAGCAGAAGCTGGGCTTGTCCAACCCGGTGGAGATGGTGCGTTTTGCCATCAAGCACGGCTTGATTGATAGCTGAGGCCAGTTCATGGCTGGTCTGGCGAACCATATAAGCCAGCGCAAAAAAAAGACCGGCAAGGGTATGCCGGTCCATCAACTATGGTGTTGTCAGTGGAGAGAGACAACTGACTCCAGTGTAAAAGCAGAGCCCCGCTTGCCGTGAGAGACAGCTTCATGATTTCAGCGGGAAATGTTCACGTTTTGATGATGTTGAGCTTGATGGCGAGCAGCATCAGTTGCGCGGCGTTTTCCACATTCAGTTTTTGCCGCAGGCGCGTCTGCACATTGGCGATGGTCTTGTAATCCAGACACAGAGCCGCGGCAATATCCTCAATCGAGCGGCCCTGGGCCAGCAGGTTGAATACCTCGAATTCGCGTGAGCTCAGGCTGTTGAGTATGTCGCCGCCATTGATGTTGTGCATGGCGATTTCCTGCGCGATATCGTGGCTGACGTATTTGCGGTTATTGGCAATGGCAAAGACGGCCTCTACCAGCACATCCGGCGCAGACGACTTGGTGACATAGCCACTGGCGCCCGCTTGCAATGCGCGGGTGGGGAATATGGCATCGTCATGCATGCTGAACACCAGCACCTTGGCATTGCGGTCGCGCGAGACAATGCGCTTCAGCGCTTCCAGGCCGCCCATGCCGCGCATGGAAAGGTCCATCACCACCACTTCCGGCTGGTGCTCCGAGTAAACCCGGTAGGCATCCTCGCCGCTATCCACTTCGGCGATCACCTTGATTCCGGATTTTTCCAGCAGGTGGCGATAGCCCTGCCTTACCACGGCATGGTCGTCCACTAGCATCACTCTTACTGCACCTTGCATTACACCATCTCCTTTATCGGGGTTATGGGGATGACCGCGCGAATCCGGGTGCCCGTGCCAGCAGCGCTGGACACCTCGAATTTACCGTCAACCGCCTTGATTCTTTCACGCATGCCGGCAAGCCCCAGGCCTTTGTGTGGCTGGGCCTGCGAGATGCCGCAACCATCGTCGGTAATATCCACGATCAGCCTGTCACCCTGCATGAACAGGTGCACATCAATCAGGCTGGCCTGGGCGTGGCGTGCGGCATTGGTAATCGCCTCCTGAATCACGCGATAGATATTGATGGTCAGCTTGTCATCCAGATGATCAAGCGCATCGTCTATCGCCAGCTGATAGCGCGTGCCATTGGCAGGATATTTCCAGGTGTCGATCAAATGCTGCAGGGCGGCACCCAGCCCAAGCTCGTCCAGCGCGGCAGGGCGCAGGCGATGAATAAGCTGGCGCGCCGAGCGGTAGATATGATCGGAGTGCGAAATAATGTGCAGCGCCACTTCACTGATACTGGGTGGCAGATCCGGCATATTGACCAGGCTGGTGGCGTTGGCCTTGATCGCATTCAGGTATTGCCCCATGTCGTCGTGCAGGTCGCGGGCGATATGGCGGCGCTCTTCTTCCTGCAACTCCAGCGCCTGCCGCAACAGAAAGTGATTCTCCCTGAGCAGGTTGGAAATTTCCGATTCGGCGGTTTTGATCTCGGTGATATCGGCAGCAAACACATGCAGGAACTGCAAGCTGCCATCCTGGCTGAAATGCCCGAGGATGCGAGCCATGGCATAGGTGCGTTTACCGTAGACGCCTATTACACAGAGCTGCTCCACATCCACTTTTTGATGTTCTTTGACCACTTCCATCAGGTGCGACCACGACGGGCCGTGCTGTAAGTAGTCGGCCAGGTTATTCCCCACGGCCAGCTCTGGCGTCTGTATTTCCAGGAAGCAGGCCATGGCTGGGTTGCACATCTGGATCACGCCTTGCGTCGTGACCACGGCATTGCCCGCCAGGTTTTCATTGAATAGTGTCTGGAATTGCAGGCGCTCGGCCAACAGTGCCTGTTCGGTCTGGTTGCGGCTGCGCACCTCGCGCTTGATCTCCTGCCAGCGGCGCCAGGCAAACCAGCTCATGGCGAGGGTGGCGGCGGCCAGCGCATAGGGCAGCTCATCAATGTCGTATTCGTCTTGGCTGGTCAATGTCCAGTCGATGAAGATTTCCGACAGCTCAAAGTAGCCTGCCAGCAGGTAAGTCAGGATGAAGCTGCAAGGGACAATCGCAAACTCAAGCAGGACATTCTTTCTATCCAGCTGCTTGCCTAGGGTAATGGGGGCGAACGGGATGCGCATAAATGCTCAGTATGCGCTGTGTCACATTGGCGCCCTAGCGACTCGCTCCCGAATGTGACCGGGAGCTCATCCTTACATTGCTACAAAATGTAATTAAGTATTACAAATTGTGAATATGTGAATTTTTCCCTGCGCAAAAGTGAATGGCGCACCTCGTGCCGCAAAGGCAGGTTTGAGATAGTTCGTCGTCGCTCTACGACAGTGGTAGCGAGGGAGTAGGACTATATCAACATACGAGGAGGATTCCGAAGATGAAGGCAAGAATAACAGCTACTGGCTTTGCAGTTGCTGGATTGGCATTGTCAGCCATGCTGCCATCAGTAGCTGCGGCAGCTGATAGCCTGGAAGCGCTGGGTGCCAATCCCAATAACTGGACAATGCAAACTGGGGATTATACGGGGCAACATTACAGCCGCCTTTCACAAATCACGACAGGTAACGTCAAGAACCTGAAAGCTGCCTGGTCGTTCTCCACCGGCCTGCTGCACGGTCATGAAGGTGCGCCGCTGGTGATTGGCGACATGATGTACATCAACACGCCATTTCCAAACAATACATTTGCCCTCAACCTGGCTGAGCCAGAAAAGATTGTCTGGCAGCACAAGCCCAAGCAGGATGCCTCCGTCAAGGCGGTTGCCTGCTGTGACATCGTGAACCGTGGCCTTGCCTACGATGATGGTCGCATCTTCAAGACCCAGCTGGATGGTCACCTGGTTGCCCTGGATGCCAAGACCGGCAAGGAACTGTGGAAGATGGAAAACTGCGATCCTGCAGTAGGTTCCACCATTACCCAGGCGCCTTTCGCTGTTAAGGGCAAGGTGCTGGTTGGTTGTTCCGGTGCTGAGCTGGGCGTGCGCGGTTACGTGACTGCCTATGATCAGAAAACTGGTGAGCTGGTATGGCGTTCGTTCGCGACCGGTCCTGACAATGAGCTCAACCTGGCCAAAGACTTCAACAAGGACAATCCTCACTACGGTCAAATGGGCCTCGGCACCAAGACCTGGGAAGGCGAAGCCTGGAAAATCGGCGGCGGCACCAACTGGGGCTGGTATGCCTATGATCCCAAGCTGAACCTGTTCTACTACGGTTCCGGCAACCCTGCTCCATGGAACGAAACCATGCGTCCAGGCGACAACAAGTGGACCATGACCATCTGGGCACGTGATGTGGATACTGGCGCTGCCAAGTGGGGCTACCAGAAGACTCCTCATGACGAGTGGGACTTCGCTGGTGTTAACCAGATGATCCTGACCGATCAGCCAGTTGGCGGCAAGTCGCAGCCTCTGCTGACTCACGTTGACCGTAACGGCATCATGTACACACTGAACCGTCAAACCGGTTCTATCGTACAAGCTGCCAAGGTTGATCCTGCAGTGAATGTATTCAAGAAGGTGGACCTGAAGACCGGCCTGCCATTGCGCGATCCTGAATTCAGCACCCGCATGGACCACAAGGGTACCAACATCTGCCCATCTGCCATGGGTTTCCACAACCAGGGTCTGGATGCTTACGATCCTGACAGCCGCACGTTCTACTTCGGTCTGAACCACATTTGTATGGATTGGGAGCCGTTCATGCTGCCATACCGTGCAGGTCAGTTCTTCGTTGGTGCAACGCTGGCTATGTACCCAGGCCCTAACGGCCCAACCAAGAAGGAAATGGGTCAAGTTCGCGCCATGGACGGTGTGACAGGCGAAGTGAAGTGGACCAAGTGGGAGAAATTCTCCGTTTGGGGCGGCACTCTGGCTACCAAGGGCGGCCTGGTGTTCTACAACACTCTCGACGGCAACATCAAGGCTCTCGACAAGACCAACGGCAAGGAAATCTGGAAGTTCAAGATGCCTTCCGGTGCGATTGGTGCGCCTATGAGCTACGCCTACAAGGGTAAGCAGTACATCGCTACCAACTACGGTGTGGGCGGTTGGCCTGGTGTAGGTCTGGTATTTGACCTGACCGACCCAAGTGCTGGTCTGGGCGCTGTAGGTGCCTTCAAGGAACTCCAGAACTACACCCAGATGGGCGGTGGTGTGATGGTGTTCGGTCTGTAATACAGGCCTTGTGATTAGGCCGCCGGTGCCCGGCACGATGACAGGGTGCCGGCGGTTTTTATCAGATAGCGTTTTTACTGTGCAGTTTTAAAGATCATCACGGTGTGTTTTAAGGGAAAGCAATGAAACTGATCAAGTGGAGTGTGATGTTCGCCATCTGGGCGAGCGCGTTCGGCGGGCAGACTGCCATGGCGCAAGACAATGCGCAAATCAAGACCAAAGCCGACAGTCCATTACGAATTTGTGCGGGTGAGGATGAACTGCCTTACTCGAATACCCGGGAAGAGGGGTTTGAAAACCGGATCGCCGATGTGCTGGCCAGTGAACTGGGCCGCAAGGTGGAAAACGTCTGGTGGAAAGATGCGCGCTATGTGGTGCGTGACCTGCTGGATAAGGATAAATGCGATGTGATTATTGGCGCCGATGAAAACGACCCACGTGTCGCCACGACGCCTGCTTATTACCGTTCCGGCTACATCTTTGTTTACAAGAAAGACAAGGGCGACCTGGGGCTGACGGACTGGAATAGTCCTTACCTGAAGAAATCATCCACCCAGATAGGCTGGATTCCGGAAACGCCACCAGAGGTGATGCTGGTGCAGATCGAGCGCTTTGTCGACATGTTCCAGTACAAGGCCGAGATCTCCAATTACAAGTCGCCGCGCAACCATTACATCAAGTATGACCCATCGCGTGTGGTGAATGATGTGGTGAATGGCCGCCTGGATGTGGCGGTGCTGTGGGCGCCTGCAGCTGCCCGATATGTCAAGCAGTCCAGCGTGCCGCTGGTGGAAAAGCTGGTGGTGGATAACGCCAAGAAATCGAATGGTGAGCGTGTTCCGCATCAGTTTTCGGTAAGCGTGGGTGTGCGTAAGAACGATACCGAGCTGCTGAAGCAGATTGAGCAGGCGCTGGTGAAGCGCAAGGGCGATATTGATGCCATTTTGAAGGCAGAAGGTATCCCGCTGTTGCCAACAACCAAGCCTTGAAGCGACGCTTTACTGAGCGGTAGCCACGATTTTTCAATAAGCAATAAAGGGTAATGCAATGCGTAAACGTAACAAACTGGTTCTGGTCGCAGCACTTCTGGCGGCCACCGTATCTGTCTTCGCGGATGACCTGATCTTCCGCGGCACCATCTCCGGTGAAATGCTCGATTTCAAGGGCCTCAACGAGACGGAAACCGATGCGGTGAAGAAATTCAAGCAAACCGGCGTCAACCCCTACAACGGCAATGCCGAGGTGATCAAGAAGGGTGAGAGCCTGTTCTCCACCGCCTGTTCAGGCTGTCATGGCCATCTGGCCGAAGGCAAGCTGGGCCCGGCGCTGTCCGACGACTACTGGACCTACCCCAAGAATGCCACCGACAAGGGCTTGTTCGAGACCATTTTTGGTGGCGCCGAAGGCATGATGGGCCCGCAACGCGGCCGTCTGACGCAGGATGAGATGCTGCAGATCATGAGCTGGGTACGTTCCATTTATCAGGGCGATCCTGAAAAAGCCAAGTGGCTCAATAACTAAGTTGCTTTTGTATCACTCCCTTCGCGATGTGATCCTGGCCGCGCGAAGGGTTCTTTAACTGCCGGGTATGAGGAGGAATGCAATGCAAAGCAAAAATTGGCTCAAGCACGGTCTGATGGGCGTGGCGGTTTTGGTATTTTCATCCAGTGCTTTTGCTTACGATGGCACCAACTGTAAAGAACCAGGCAACTGCTGGGAACCAAAACCAGGTTTCCCGGAAAAGATTGCTGGTTCCAAATACGACCCCAAGCATGACCCCGTCGAACTCAGCAAACAGGAAAAGGCCATCAAGGCCATGAACGAGCGTAACGCCAAGCGCGTTGCCAACCTGAAAGAAACAGGTCAGTTCAAATACGACGTCAAGTAAAGCGATTGATTTAACTGGCGTAGCGGATAGTGCATGTTATGCGCTATCCGTTTTTTCCGGTGCCACCGCGGCATCCCGGACCCCCTCTGCCGCCTTGCGCGGATTAACCCGATAGTGAGTTCCATGAATACGACACCTTCTGCTCTGGCCGACTGGCGTGAACGCGCCACGGCGTTTGAACAATCCCTGAATGCGGTCGTTCTGGGGCAGACCCACCCGATCCGTTCCCTGCTTATTTCACTGTTTGCCCGTGGCCATGTATTGCTTGAAGGCGATGTGGGCGTAGGCAAGACCACGCTGCTGCGAGCGGCAGCGCGCGCGCTGGGTGGCGCTTATCAGCGCGTTGAGGGCACGGTGGACCTGATGCCTTCCGACCTGATTTACCACACCTGGATAGATGATGCCGGGCAGATGCGCATTGATCCTGGCCCCTTGCTCAGTCAGGGCGACGCCTTGTCCGTGTTTTTCTTTAACGAAATCAACCGGGCGCGTCCGCAAGTCCACTCACTGCTGCTGCGCGCCATGGCCGAGCGCAGCGTGACGGCATTTAACCGCGAATATTATTTCCCGCATTTCATTCTGTTTGCCGACCGTAACCGCGTGGAAAAAGAAGAAACCTTTGAGCTGCCCGGCGCCGCGCGCGACCGATTCTTCATGGAAGTGCTGGTGAAGGCTCCGGACGACGACGAAATTCGCAAGCAACTGATGTTTGATACCCGCTTTCAGGATACCGACAAGCTTATCGAGAGTGTGCCTGCGGCCATCCTGCCGTATGACCAGCTGAACGATGTGGCCGCCAGCATTCAGAAGCATGTGCAGGCCAGCCCTGCACTGCAGAATTACGCGCTTGCCCTGTGGCAAGCCACTGCCAAACCACAGGATGTGGGTGTGCAGTTATCCGGCATTGACGTGAGCAGTCTGGTGCTGGCCGGAGCCAGCCCGCGTGGCATGGGCATGCTGATGCGTGGTGCGCGTGTGGTAGCGTGGCTGGCCGGGCGTGATTACCTGATGCCGGAAGACATACGCGAAGTGTTCTACGACATTATTGCCCACCGCGTGTTTCTGCAGCCAGTGCACGAGCTGCACCGCGATGTGATTGCCCCAGCCTTGATGGAAGCCGTACTGGCACAAGTGGCGGCACCGTGAGCCTGTTGTCCTCTATCCCCGAGCTGATTCACTACTATGTGAAATGGCGCGCCAACGGCTTGCGTGCTGGCGCCCATGTCGGCCGCATTGCCGGTTCCGGCAGCCGTTTTCGCGGGCACGGCCCCTTGCTGGATAACCCGGATCCGCGCCGCATTGATGTGCGTGCGACTGCACGTGATCCATACCGCCGCCTGCTGGTGAAGATGTACCAGCAAAATGTATCGCTGCCAGTGTGGGTGGTGGCCGACTGGTCGGCCTCCATGGCGTTTCAGGGCGAGCAGGGGACAAATGATGGCCAGCCTCAGCATTCCGCTGGGAATTCCGTTTCCAAACCTTCTGCGCGTATTGACGCAAACAAGATCGAGGTGATCGCTGACCTGTGCGAGCAACTGGCCTGGTCTACCTGGCGTATGGCAGACCGGCTGGGGTTCATAGCCTGCAACGATGGCATCGTGCGCGAGCTGCAAGTCCCCGCGCGCTGCAGCCGCCTGCAGGGCAGCGCCATTCGCCAGCGGCTCATGCAAGCGCCCGCTCCGCAAGGCGGCGCGCATGGTCTGGCCTCTGCCGCCGCCGAGATCGGCCGCGAGCGTTCGCTGGTTTTTCTGGTGACCGATGCCCATTACCCCTTGCCTGAATTGCAACAGGTGCTGCAAAGCCTGAGCGGCCATGATGTGGTGCCCGTGGTGCTATGGAATAGCGCCGAATACAGCGCCCTGCCGCGCTGGGGCTTTGCCCGCTTTCGCGATGCCGAAACGCGGCAGGAGCGCCTGCTGTGGTGCCGGCCTCGCCTGCAGCAAAAAATCAATGCCGCCTATGAGGCGCGCCGTGAGGCCATTGCCGAGGTCTGTGCGCAATGGGGACGCCTGCCGTTTTTTATCAGCGACCGCCTGCAAGCGCGGGCGCTGACACATTATTTTATGGAGTCGGCACGATGATGCCTTTACACCGTCCGTGGCGCCTGATTCGCGGGTGCCGCAGGGCATGGCTGGCGATGCTGGGCCAGGCCATGCTGGTTTTTTCGATGGCAAACGCACACGCCGCCGCTGATGCGCATGTGGAAAGCCATTACCGCGAGGCCGGATACTTTATCGGCGACGTGATTGATGAAGTGGTGGATATTACCGCCACGCCCGGTGCCACGCTGGTGGAAGAAACCCTGCCGCGCAGTGGCGATGGCCAGTGGATAGAGCTGCGTGAGGTGGATGTGCAGGAAAACGCCCCCGAGCAGGGCCGTTTCAAGCTGCACCTGCGCTGGCAGTTGTTCAAGGCCCTGCGTGAGACGCGCACCATTCCCTTGCCTGCCTTCACCGTTAACCTGCGCCATGGCCAGACCGTGTTGCCGGTTAAAATCCACGAGCGGCAGGTCATGGTGTCGCCCTTGCTGCCGGTGATTCTCGATACCAGCCAGACCAGTTTGCGCCCAGACAGCCTGCCGCCATTACGCGATACCGCGCGGCCCATGCGCTACACCTTGCTAGCACTGGCGCTGACGCTGACTGCCGCACTCTGGCTGTTATGGCGCCATGACAAACCGCCTTTCCGCTGGGCGCCCGCTGGGCCATTCACGTCGGCCTGCCGTCGTCTGCGTGGTCGCCAGGGCCGCAAACTCAGCCTGGCGCAAAGCTTTGCCGTGGCGCATCACGCGTTTAACCAGGCGGCAGGGCGGACGGTGTTTGCCAGCGATGTGCCGGTGTTGCTGAAACTGCGGCCTGAACTTGCGCGCCTGCGCCCCGAGATTGAAGCGTTTTATGCGCGCTCTGCCCGCGTGTTTTTTGCCGAGGCACCGAATGCCGCGAGCGCTGACGATGTCGCTGCGATCAAGACCTTGCTGGCCGCCTGTCGCGCATTGGAGCGAGGCCGCAAACCGTGATCAACGCCCTGGGGTTTGATACGCCAGCCGCTCTGTGGCTGCTAGTGCTAGGCCTGTTGCCCCTGTGGCGCCATGGTCAATCGGTATTGCGCCATCCAGCCATGCTGTTGATGCCGGAAGACCGCTGGTCGCGCATCTTGTCATGGGCCTTGCGGCTCATTGGCATGCTGAGTGTGGTGGCGCTGGTGCTGGGCATGGCGGGCTTGCACCTGCGCCAGTCCGAGGTGGAGCGCGTGGGGCATGGCGCCCATATCATGGTGGTGCTGGATCGCAGTGCCAGCATGAACGATGACTTTGCCGGCAAATATATCCAGTCGACCGACGCTGTGCAGAATCCCTCCAAGCTCAAAGCCGCCCGCGAAGTGCTCGCCAAATTTATCGAGAGCCGCCAGCAGGATCTGGTGGGCCTGATTACTTTCAGTACCTCGCCGGTGTTTGTGCTGCCACTGACGCATGACCAGGTCGCGCTCAAGGCGGCGCTGGATAGTGCCGAAGCCCAGGGTATGGGCTTTACCGCCGTGGCGCGGGGCCTTGGCATGGCGCTGGATTACTTCAAGGGCAAGCCGGTGACAGGCGCCCGGCTGATCCTGTTGGTATCCGATGGTGGTGCCCACATCGACAGCCAGACGCAGGATCGGATACGCAGCTGGTTTGCCAGTGAGCACGCAGCGCTTGCCTGGATTTATATCCGCGGTACCAATTCCCCCAGCATTTTTGTGCAGCCGGGGGAAGGTGACGATGCCGCCAGTGCCCCTGAGTATTTCCTGCATGAATATTTCAAAACCCTGGGCGTGCCTTATCAGGCTTATGAGGCGGAAAACCCGCGCGCGCTGGAAGCCGCATTGCGCGATGTAGGCAAGATGCACAACCTGCCTTCGCATTACTTTGAAAAACAGCCACGCCGCGATCTGGCAGGGATTTGCTATGCCGCAGCCCTGCTGTTGCTGGTGCTGCTGTATGGCGCAAAACGAATGGAGATATCGCAATGGCACGCATGATCTTGTGGCGCGAGACCCTGGCCTGGAGCCTGCTCGCCGCCGGTCTGGGGCTTACCACCTGGCAGGGCTGGCAATGGTTGCAGGCCAGCCAGGTGAATCAGGTACTGGCTAACCCCAAGGAGCCGATAGAGAAGCACGCGCCATGGCTAAGCCAGACCCCCGAAGGGCAGCTGCTGCAAGCCTGGCAGCTGACGCGACGTGGTGATAGTACGCATGCGCTGGAAATCTATGGTCGGCTGGAGCAGCGCCTGCCCCCGGCCTTGCTTGCGCGCGCCAAATACAATATGGGCAATACCTATCTGTCGACGGCGCTGGGCGCGTTGACTGAAGAGGGCGCGCTGGCCTACAACCAGGCCGCTCCCTTGCTGGCGATGGCCAAAGATGCTTATCGCGATGCCCTGCGCCATGACCCGCAGCTATGGGATGCCCGTCACAACATGGAGCTGGCGCAGCGTGCCAGCCCGGATCTGACACCCGGCATCCGCAATGAGCAATCACAGGAAGAAACCGAGCTGAAGACCACCACCGAGCGTGCCTGGCCGACGATCCCAGGTTTCCCCAAGGGCATGCCGTGAAGCAAGGCTGGCGTTTGCGTATTGCCCGGGCGCCGGGGCGGGCGCTGCTGCTGGCGGCCTGTATCCTGATGTTGCCGGTGTTTCTGCATCTGGAGCTGCCCTTGCCGCGCAAGGTGTACTCGGTGGGCTTTGTCATCGATATTACTCAGAGCATGAATGTGCGCGATGGTGGCCCCGGTGGTGTGGCACGCCTGGCATTCGCCCGACAAGCGGTGCGCGATGCCTTGCGTCATCTACCCTGTGGCTCGCTGGTGAGCATCGGCATGTTTACCGAGCGCGACGTTTCCATGCTGTTCAAGCCCATGGAAGTCTGTGCCCATTTCAGTGTGCTGGATGAAGCCGTGGAGCGGCTGGACTGGCGCATGGCCTGGGCGGCGGATTCCTTCATCACGCATGGCCTGTATCGCGGTATTGAAGAAACCCGCAAGCTCAAGCTCGATACCCTGGTGTTTCTGACCGATGGTCAGCAGGCACCGCCTGCCAATCCGCGGTACATGCCGGTGTTTGATGGCAAACCGGGCGAAGTAGGCGGCATCATTGCCGGGGTCGGCGGGCTGCAACGGCAAGCCATCCCCAAGCTCGATGAAAACGACAACATTACCGGCTACTGGCTGCCGGAAGATGCCATGCAATTTGCCACCTTCGGCATGTCCCACGTGCAGTCCGTGCTGGAAATGGAAGGCTACCATGGACGCAATGCGCCGCATGGCGCACATCCCGAAGGCTCGTATACCGAGCATATGTCGGCCCTGGATGAAAAAGGCCTGCAGGAACTCGCCAAGATAACCGGTCTGCATTATCTGCATTTGCAGGACAAGGCCCAACTGGCCGATGCCTTGCGTCAGAACACCTTGCACCGGCAGTGGGTTGCCAGCGATATCCGCCCCGTATTTGCCGGGCTGGCCTTGCTCCTGCTGCTGGCCTCGTATTTCCCCGCTTTTATTTCATCATTGTTCAAGAAAGGAAAACCATGAAATCATGGATTGCAGCACTGTTATTGGCATTACCCCTGGCGGCGTGGGCGCATGGCCCCACCCCGCAGAAAGCCGAGGAAACTGTAGAGATCAATGCGGCACCCGCTGCTGTCTGGGCCAAGATCAAGGACTTCGGTGCGATTGCCAGCTGGCAACCTGCCGTGGAAAAAGTGGCGGCTGAAGGCGGCAATGGCAATGGCGCCAAGCGTACGCTGACATTCAAGAGCGGCGGTGTGCTGGAAGAAGAACTGGATGATTACTCGGATGCCGAGATGCGCTATGCCTACCGCATGGGCCGTGACATGGATATCAAGGCCTTGCCGGTCAGCTCGCTGAATGGCCGTCTGGAAGTCACTGCAGGCAAGGACGGCAAGACCGTAGTGACCTGGAAGGCCCGTTTCTACCGTGCTTTTACCGGCAATGAGCCGCCAGCCGGGCAGGATGATGCCACGGCAGTGGAAGGCGTGAAGGCCTATTTCCGTCAAGGCCTGGATAATCTGAAGCAGCTGGTGGAAAGCGGCAAGTAACTTTCGGGAAAAATTCCCGAGGTTTTTCGGGAGTCCCAGTGTAGTGGCAACAGACGGCGACCTTTAGTATGCAACACATGCTCTAGTGCAATTGAAATGTCAGGAATGACGGTTCGCGTGTCGCACAATGTTCAGGCATACTCCATAGAAATTCAACCAGACTTGCTCTCCAGGTCTGGTTTTTTTTTGCCGGTTATCGGCCGGTCTGATCCTCCCCGCAATTAACGCTTGTGAAATTATGTGGATGCGATTATCTTAAAATCGCTTGCACGCCTTGTGCTGACTGCCTGCAAGCGGCTTGATCTCCATAAAAACTTATCCATGAACAACAGGTGATGTCTTGCTAGAGGCAACGATAGCCAATCCATTTTTTTCTGCACTGATGTCAGGCATGTCGGATGAAGCGTATCTGGTGGATGCCAACAACATGCAACTGGCCTGCGTCAGCAGCCAGGCGCTGGTCAGTCATCAATGCACGCTGACGCAATTGCATGCGATGCCATTGCATGCGGTGCTCGGAATGCCCGAGACCGAGCTTGTGCAATGGCAGGCCCAGTGTGTGAAACAACCATCCGGCGCACCGTTGACGACGCTGTTATTACCCAAGGCCGATGGCGAAAAAGGGCGGCGTGCAGGCGACAGCACAAAAGTGAGCTTTTTTGAGGCCGAAGGGCGGTCCTGGATGCTGGTCATGAAAAACAGCGTCAGCCGCTCTGCCATGCAGGCGCTGGATGACAGCGAGTCGCGCTTTCAGGCGATTGTGGCCAACACGCCGGGTCTGGTATTCCAGTTCAGATTGCTGGGGCCTGGTCGGCTGGGCTTTATCTATCTGAGCGAGGCCTGTTATGCCGTGCTGGGCATTACCGAAGCCGAGCTGACCAAGACGCCGTCGCAGTTTTACCGGCTGATGGCAGAAGAAGACCGGCCATCGTTCCGTGAAGCCTTGCTGACCTCGGCCAATGAAATGAAAGTATTGAACTGGGAAGGCCGCATCTGGATCAAGGCCTGGCAGGATACCAAGTGGATCAACCTGCGCGGCAGCCCCATCAAGCTGCACAATGGCGAGGTGCAGTGGGGCGGCATCATTACCAACATCACGCAGAGCAAAAACGAAAAACTCGAGATTGAACGTTCACGCCAGCGCATGGCGGAGCTGTCTGCCCACCTGACACAGGTGAAAGAGCAGGAGCGTCGGCGCATTGCGCGCGAGATACATGATGATCTCGGCGGCAACCTGACCGCGATCAAGATCGGCCTTACCTCCATTATCAAGCGTATCAATCCCGACGAACCCAAGCTGGTGGAGAAGGCACTCAATCTGGAAAGCATTGTCGATCGCACCTTTGATATCGTGCATCGCATTGCCAGTGACTTGCGGCCGGATGTGCTGGAGCTGGGAATAGTCGCGGCGCTGGAGTGGCAATGCGGGCAATTTGAAAAGCAGTTTTCCTTGCCATGCCGGTTTTACAGCTCGCAGACCGAGCTTGCTGTCAGTGCCGATGAGGCGATCACGCTATTCCGCATCTGCCAGGAGGCGATGTCCAATATCGCCAAGCATGCCAGGGCCAGGCAGGTGGAAGTTGAGCTTCTGGTGGAAGACCGCGATATCATGCTGCGTATCGTCGATGACGGCCAGGGCATCCGCATGCAGGACCAGCATAAAGCCAACTCTTTTGGTCTGCGGGGCATGCGGGAGCGCGTCGCTGCGCTGGATGGCAGTCTTGAAGTCGAAAAACGTGTACGTGGGGGTACAGCGGTGCAGGTTAAAATTCCACGCAGTCTCAAGTAAGATTGCGACATAACGAAGGTGATACGGGGACAAGCATTTATATGCCTGCAGATAAAAAAATAAAGGTCATCATCGCCGATGATCATGCGATTCTTCGCGAAGGGCTGAAGCAGATATTGTCGGAAACCGAGGATATCGAAGTCATCGCCGAGGCGCAAAATGCCAGCGAGGCCATCCACTACGCCTGCAAACTTGAGGCCGATGTGCTTCTGCTGGATATTTCATTGCCGGACCGCAGTGGTATCGATGCGCTGCGCTATATCAAAAAGGAAAACACCAAGATTGCCATCCTCATGCTGTCCATGCATCGTGAGGATCAATACGCCATCCGCTCGCTCAAGGCCGGCGCGGCTGGCTATCTGGGCAAGCAGGGTGCCTCTTCCGAGCTGGTGAATGCGATCCGGGTGATCGCCAAGGGCAAGAAATACATTACGCCGGAAGTGGCGGATGCCCTGGCCAATCAGGTGATGGACACTGAAAAGCCCTTGCATGAATCGCTGTCCGACCGCGAATTCCAGACGCTGACGCTGATTGCCTCCGGCCTGACGGTGGGCGAGATTGCCCTGCGGCTGTCGCTATCCGTCAAAACCGTGAGCATGTACCGCACCCGGCTACTGGAAAAAATGCAGCTGAAGCACAACGCTGAACTCACGCACTACGCGATAAAAAACAATCTGGTCGATTAGGCGGCTGTCGCTGCCTGGAGACAGCGCAGATGTGAGTCCACGTCTCTGGTCTGACCCTACTCTGGCAAAGCTCAGCCGTGGGTTTTGCCGATTTAAGCGGTTTTTACCTCCCTGTTAGGCTGTTTGCATTGTCGTCTGTTTGATTAGCATGGCGGAATCAAACTATAGACGGAGCCTTTGCCCGAGCGGCAAAGGAGATGCAGCCATGGCAGACCCTACTCTCCATATCTATCAGCAGAAACCCGCCTTGCTCGGCCAGGAAATCCTGGCACGACTGGAGGCGCGTGATATTGCGCCTACGCCTGAAGCCTATCAGGCCTTGTATCTGGAATTGACTGGACAACAGGCCGCCGCGCCGACGAGCGCCCCACAACAGGGCAGCCCGACGCCTGCCGCTCCCAGCATGCTGGAGCAGCGCTTTCAGAAAGTGGCCCGCCAGCTGGCGAAAAACTCCAATGAAGCGGGGATGAAGCTGGCCTATGCCATTGAGAATGAAGACTGGGATGCATTGCTGGACGGGATTTTCAAGCTGGTGAAGGCCTCGGTGGCCATCCAGTCGCAACGGTCCCGGTTTGCCGCCTTTGGTGATTTAAGCAATGCCGCAGATGATGGCCGACCCTGGCAGGATCAGCTTGCCAAGATGTTGGCACATACTTTGCCTGCATTGTTGCAGAACGAATCCGAGCTGGCCATGAAGTCACGTCAGCTGGCTGAACAGGTGAAGACAACACAATCTTACCGGGCCATGCAAAAGGTCATGCGCGAGGTCAATGAGCTCAGTTATCGCATCAGCATGGTGACCGAAGATGAGTACGGCAAGCAGAAAGCGTTCATCCGTTTGCTCAATTTGACACTGGATAGTCTCACCGAAGTGATCCAAAGCGACGATCAAGTCCTGCATGAAGTGCGGAATTTTCAGAAAATCGTCAATGAGCCATGGGATCAAACCAAGCTAAACAAGGCAGCAAAGCAGTTGACCACGCGAGTTTCGGCTCAGCGTGCATAAGTTTAAGTAATTGATTTTTATAGTTCTTAATAAAAATATATGAGAAAGGTTTAAAGATTTGTTAATTACGGCCGTCATCAAACACAAGATTGCTTGATTCGGAATGCTTGAAAATTTAAATAGCCAACCCCGCTAAATTTTCACTAAAAGTAACCGATAAACAATTTAACAGCGGCGCGATGAACGCAATGCTGAAATGCAAAGTAAGTGTTTGAATCAATTAACAAAGGAGAATTACCATGGCTGCTGTAATTAACACCAACATCGCCTCGCTGAATGCTCAACGTAACCTGTCGTCTTCTCAGTCGAGCCTGAATACTTCGCTGCAACGTTTGTCTTCTGGTCTGCGCGTAAACAGCGCTAAGGATGACGCTGCTGGTATGTCCATCGCAACGCGTATGGACTCCCAGGTTCGCGGTCAAACGGTTGCGATCCGTAACGCTAACGATGCGATCTCTTTCGCACAAACTTCTGAAGGCGCGCTGGGTAAAGTAACCGATGCACTGCAACGTATGCGTGAACTGGCTGTGCAATCTGCCAACGCCACCAACGGTACTGGTGACCGTTCTAACCTGGATGCTGAATTCCAGCAACTGGCTAGTGAAATCACACGTCTGGGCACTGACACCAAGTTTAACGGTATCGCTGTGTTCGGTTCTACCAGCATGACCTTCCAGGTGGGTGCAGATAGTGGTCAAACCATCACCGTTAGCGCAGTAGCAGCATCTTCGATCTCAGGCAACATCCTGACTGACACGGCTGCCAACACTGCACTGTCTGCGATTGATACGGCCCTGAACACTGCCAATACCAACCGCGCTACGCTGGGTGCTGTGCAAAACCGCTTTGAGTCTGTGATCAGCGCCTTGCAAGTATCGGTTGAAAACCAGTCGGCAGCCAAGTCACGGATCATGGATGCAGACTTTGCGGCAGAAACCGCCAACCTGACCCGTACGCAGATTCTGCAACAGGCAGGTACCGCGATGTTGGCCCAGGCTAACACCGTACCGCAAAACGTGCTGACCCTCCTGAGAGGCTAAGACGTAAGCGAAGGCTAGATGGGATGAATCGCCCGTAGAAGGAACGAAAGCCTTCTACGGGCATTCACACAAAGGAGCTAAAAATGTCGATCGCAAATATAAATGCATATACATATGGCGCTGGCAGCAGCCCCCAGGGTTTGGGTGGCGGCAGGGCAGCAGCGACAGTGTCAGCACCAGCCCAGACAACGGCTGCGCAAAACGACACCAACAAGACAGCGAGTGATAAGGATATTGCAGCGGCGGTAAAAACGCTGAACAGTTTTATTTCACCCGTGGCACAGAGTGTGCAATTTTCCATGGATCAGGATTCCGGAAAAGTCGTGGTGAAAGTAGTGGATACAGAAACAAACAAAGTGTTGCGGCAAATCCCCAACGAAGAAGTGCTGGCGATTTCCAAGACGCTGGATAAATTGCAAGGTCTGGTTATTAAACAAACGGCTTGATGCCGATAGGTAGGAGAGGATTATGGCGACATTGACAGGATTAGGAAGTGGTTCCGGACTGGAGCTCGAGACCTGGGTGACGGCATTAGTCAACGCAGAAAAAGGCCCTCTTACCCAAGTAACCGCGCAAAAGACTGCAACGCAATCCAAGATATCGGCCTATGGCACCTTGAAAAGTGCGCTGTCAACTTTCCAGACCACGATCAGCAGTCTGGCAACCGCATCCAAATTCAACCTGCAAACGGCAACGTCCAGCGATACCAGCCTGTTCACGGCTACTGCCACCGGCAGTGCTACTGTGGGCAATTACTCGATCAATGTGACCCAGCTTGCCCAAGCGCACAAGATCGCTTCTTCCGGTTTTTCCTCGACCAACGCGGTAATCGGTAGCGGCACGCTGGAGATCAGCTTCGGCGAGTACAACAGCACCACCAATACCTTTAGCGTCAACGGCAGCAAAACCGGGGCGACCATCACCATTGACTCTTCCAATAACACCCTGGCTGGCGTGCGCGATGCGATCAATTCCGCCAATGCCGGTGTGACGGCGTCGATTGTGAATGACGGCTCCACCAATGGTGCGCGTCTGGTGGTGACCTCCAAAGAGACGGGTGCCTCCAGTAGCGTCAAGATCAGCGTAACCGATAGCGATGGCAACAGCAGCGATGCCAGCGGTCTTTCGCAGCTGGCCTACGACCCAACCAGCACGGCAGGCGCGGGCAAAAACATGACACAAAGCCAGGCTGCTACCAATGCCTTGCTGACAGTGGATGGCATCAGTGTCACCAAGTCCAGCAATACCATTACAGACGCGATTCAGGGCGTGACCCTCAATCTGCTCAAGGTAGGCACCGGCACCGCCACCAATCTGAATGTGGCTACCGATACGGATGGTATCGTCAAGAATGTGCAGGCGTTTGTCGATGCCTACAACGCCCTCGACACCACCATACGCAACCTGACCAATTTCAATGCGACAGACAGCACCAAGTCTGGCGTATTGCTGGGGGATTCTGGCGCACGCTCCATCTCCACCCAGATGAAAAGTATTTTTACCCAGACCATTGATGGCACCAGCACTTACAGCACCCTGTCGCAAATTGGCGTCGGCTTTCAGCGCGATGGCAAACTTGCGCTGGATAGCACCAAGCTCAAGACTGCTCTGGAAACCAATTTCTCTGATATTTCAAAACTGTTTGGTGCCAGCGGCACGACCACGGATGCGCTGACTGCATACGGCGGCAGCTCCACCGCTACCAAGGCCGGTACCTATGCCGTGACGGTGACACAGCTGGCCACCCAGGGCACCATGGTGGGCGGTGGCGCCCCTAACCTGACGATTACCGCCGGCAGCAACGACAAGGTGACCTTTTCGATTGACGGCAAGGACTACAGCATTACGCTCGCCGCAGGCACTTATGCCAGCACCCAGGCCCTGGCTGACCAGGTGCAGCAGCAGCTGGTGAGTGCAGGTTCCCTGGCCCAGATTGGCGTGGATGGCGGCGGTGCGCTGAAAATCACTTCGCCCAGCTACGGTTCTGATTCGCGGATTACGTTGAATGGTGGCAATGGTGCCAGCGATCTGTTTGGCAGTGCCACTTCCACCACCGGTGTGAATGTCGCCGGCTCGATCAATGGCGTTGCCGCTACCGGCACAGGGCAGAGCTTGAAGGGCGCGACGGGTGACGATTCTGAAGGCCTGTTCGTCAAGATTCTGGGTGGCAGCACCGGCAGTCGCGGCACGATTACCTTCAGCAAGGGCTTCGCCAGCCAGTTGAATGAAGTCACGACCAATCTGCTGAGCGACGATGGCTTGCTCGCGACGCGTACCGATGGTCTGAACAGCTCAATAACTCGTTTGACCAAGCAGGAGGAGGCCTTGAATGATCGTCTGGATGCGATTGAAAAACGCTACCGCGCCCAGTTCAGCGCGTTGGATACTCTGGTCGCCAGCATGAAAACGACGAGCAGCTACCTGACCCAGCAGCTCGCGCAACTTTCGGCAAACAGCTAACCCTGCCATTTAAGGAATAAAGATTATGTTTGGATCTAGTCGTGGTGTGAATGAATATTCCCGGGTTGGCGTTGAAACCGGCGTGGTCTCCGCCGACCCCCACAAGCTGGTGGTGATGTTATATGACGGTGCCATGACGGCCTGCCACACCGCCGTGATGCATATGGAAGCCAAGGATTTTGAACGCAAGAGTGCCATGATCTCCAAGGCGATCATGGTGATTGAGAGCGGCCTGCGCCTGAGTCTGGACAAAAAAGCCGGTGGCGAGATTGCCACCAGTCTGGATGCGCTGTACGGCTATATGAGCGACCGTCTCTATATGGCCAATATTAAAAATGATCCATCGCTGATACAGGAAGTCATACGCCTGTTGGGCGATCTCAAGAGTGCCTGGGAAGCCATTGGTATCCAGGTTTCACCTGACAACACCCAGTTTCAGCGTGTACAAAATTACGCAAAGGCATCGTGATGAGTGAATCCATGGAAGTCCAAATCTACGAGTCTGTGGCCGATGTCACTGGCGAAATGCTGCTGGCAGCGCGCGAACATGACTGGGAGCGCCTGGCACAGCTGGAGCAGCGCTGCGCGGATTTTGTGCAGCAACTGAAGTCCTGCACCGAAGAGCATTTGAGTGGGCCATCCTTGCAGCGCAAGATCGCCAGCATCAAGAAAATCCTGGCAGATGACCGTGAAATCCGCAATCTGGTGGATCCTTGGATGGTCAAGCTGTCGGCCATGATCAGCAGCAACAGCAACGAGCGTCGACTCGGTAGCAGTTATCGGCAGTAATGAACTGCCATGCAGATCAAGCTATCGGATACGCCAGGAGTTGCGCCGGTTAGCCGGGTAACCCAGGCGCTGCCTACGGTCAGGGTTGCCGATACTGTTCAGGATGTCGATTTTCGTTTCAATCAATTCATCAAGGGCCAGGATTATCTGGCCCAGGTGATGTCCCGTGCCGATCCGCGGCATTTCAATGTGGAAGTTGGCGGCACGCTGCTCAAGATGGACCTGGGTTCGCAGGCCAGGGTAGGGCAAAACCTCACCCTGCGTTTTCTGGATGAAACGCCGACCCCCACCTTTCAGCTCATGTCATCGCTTACTGCAGAGGCCGAGCCCGACATTGCCCTCAGTTCTGCCGCCCGACTGATCGACAGCAAATTGCAGGAAGCCCAGAAGCAGGGCGTTCCTACCCGGTTTGAGGCCACAGGCATTGTCAGCCAATCGCCACAGGCGCCGCAGCAAATGGCGCAGGATCTCAAGCAGGCCCTCACGCTGACCGGGCTGTTTTATGAATCGCATCTCAAATCCTTTGCCGAAGGTGGGCGCCCCCTGGCGGCGATCCTGCAAGAGCCACAGAATCAACCCAACTCCAACGCTGGTACCATGCTGTTGCCGCAGCAGCTTTCCGTGCTGGAAAACAGCCGGGTGAACTGGCGCGGCGAGGTTTGGCCAGGCCAGCAGATGAACTGGTCGGTGGAGGTGCAACAACAGACGCAGCAATCCCAGCAACAGGCGCAAGCGTCATCGGCATCCATCGCCCAAACCGCACAAGCACAGGCATTCAATCAGCCATCGCCGTTGCAGCAATCCATGTTGCCCAATCCTGCTCTCAATCAGCCCTTGCTGTACCAGCCGCCCTCGGTGCCGGTGGAGCAGCGCGGCAATCAGCAGGATACGGCTACCGATCACGCCACCGCGCAGCTGGATTACGAACCTGAAGTCAGCAGCGAGCTGACGCTGGACTTGCCACAACTGGGACGCGTCAGCGCCCGCCTGCGCGTGGTGAATGGCCACATGAGCATACAGCTGCAGGCGCAGCAGATCGATACGCTGCAAACCATGCGCGCACGTCGGCATCAGCTGTTTGAGGCATTGGAACAAAGCGGGCAAACGATAGATGCCTTGGTGGTGGTGCGTGATGGCGAATAAACCGGCCGAAGCGGGTCTGACCCAGCAGGCGATAGCCCTGGCCTACGAGACCGGTGACTTTGCGCCGCGTGTGGTGGCCAAAGGCCGTGGGCTGGTGGCGGAGCAGATTATTGCGCGGGCGCGCGAGCATGATGTGTTTGTGCATGAATCCAAGGAGCTGGTGTCCTTGCTGATGCAGATTGATCTGGACGACCATATCCCGCCCAAACTGTATATGGCGATTGCGGAGATTCTGGCCTGGCTCTATCGGCTGGAGCAGGATGCGGACGCGGAGCCGCCGCAATACCACCCCTGAAATTTTTATCCTGAAACGGCTTAAACCTGCATGTTCATGATGTCCTGGTAGGCGGACACCAGTTTATTGCGCACCTGCAAGGTGGCCTGGAAGGAAATATTGGCCTTCTGCCCGGCAATCATGACATCGGACAGGCTGACCGAATCATCACCCATGGCGAAATTCTTGCCCAGGCGTTCCGCTTCCAGTTGCGACTGGTTCACCTGATTCAGGCTGGCTTTCAGTGTTTCGGCAAAGTCGACTTTGGGTGTGCTCTGCGTGTTGCTGGCAGGCGTGGTCTCAGCAACAGGCGCCATGGCTGGCTTCTGCGTTGCCGCTCTGATCTGCGCCAGCATGGATTCTATCCTGCTGGAATCTATTCCGTTAATGGCCATCTTGTCCTCACCGCATAGGGAATGCTACGAAGCTAATGTATCATTCCCCTTATCCAGTCAGCCCCCAAATAAACCAGTGAAATTCGCTCTATTCCAGCATTTGAAAATGGCGGATGCGATGATAATGACCTGCAATCGGTAATCCCTGCTCAAGGGCCCAACATTAAACCGGTCACTTGAGCGCGTTTTGAATTGGAGATGGATATGGCTGCAGCACCTGACGCCGTTGTTGAAGCTGCCCCCACTGGCATATTTGGGCAGAACACGGCTGTATTGACCAACAAGGTTTTGCTCGCATTGGGCGTGGCCGCCGTGGTCGCTGTCATGGTGGTGTTCTGGCTATGGAGCCAGCAACCCGAATACCGTGTGTTGTTTTCCAATTATGCTGACAAGGATGGCGGCGCCATTGTCGCCTCGCTTGAGCAGATGAATATCCCCTACAAGTTTTCCGAGAGCGGCACCGCCATTCTGGTGCCAGCATCGCAAGTGCATCAAGTGCGACTGAAGCTTGCAGCCCAGGGCTTGCCCAAGGGCGGCAATATCGGCTTTGAGCTGCTTGAAAACCAGAAATTCGGGGTTTCCCAGTTTGTCGAGCAGGTGAATTTCCAGCGCGGCCTCGAAGGCGAGCTTGAGCGCAGCATCCAGACCATCTCCGCCGTTGAAGTGGCCCGTATTCACCTGGCGATTCCCAAGCCTTCCGTCTTTGTGCGCGATCAGCAAAAGCCCACTGCCAGTGTGCTGCTCAATCTGCGCCCAGGCCGCATGCTGGATCAGCAGCAGGTGAGCGCCATCGTGCACCTGGTGGCGAGCAGCGTGCCTGAGCTGCCGATTGCCAATGTGACCGTGGTCGACCAGAACGGCAATCTGTTGTCCGATACCGACAAAAAAGCTGGCCGCAATAATCTGGACCCAACGCAACTTAAATATATAGACGAGTTGCAGCAAAATATCGTGCGCCGCGTTGAGTCCATCATCGCGCCTATGGTCGGTGCCAAGAACGTGCATGCCGAAGCCAGTGCCGAGGTGGATTTCTCTACCCAGGAGCAGGCGGCTGAAACCTATCGTCCCAATCAGGCACCAGATGCCATGTCGGTGCGCAGCCAGCAATCTAATGAATCACAAAGTACCTCGCCGGCTGGCGTGGGTGGTGTCCCTGGTGCGCTGTCCAATCAGCCACCGGCACCAGCCACGGCACCGCTGAATACCGCTGTTCCAGCCAATGCCGGTGCGCCCGGCGCAGGCACGCCGGCGAATGCAGCGGCCGCCAACGCAGCCAATGCCACGCCTGCCGTACCGGTTAACACGCAAAAGAACGTCACCACCAATTACGAGCTGGATAAGACCATCCGCTATGTGCAACAACCCATGGGTGGCGTCAAACGTCTGACCGTGGCCGTGGTGGTGAATCACAAGCAGGTGGTGGACAAGAATGGCAAGGTGACCAACCGTCCACTGACCGATGCCGAGAAAACCGAGATCAGCGATCTTGCCAAGCAGGCCATGGGCTTCAACCAGGAACGTGGCGATTCGCTGACCGTGGTCAACAGCTCGTTTGCCGGTGATCAGATCGAAGCCATCCCTGATCTGCCATTGTGGAAGCAGCCAGAAAACATCGAGATGGCCAAAGAGTGGCTGAAGATGGCCGCAGGCCTGCTGGTAATCTTCCTGCTTTATCGTAAACTGATGAAACCGATGATGCAAAAGCTGGTAAAGTCGGATGAAAAGGAAGCCTTGCCCGCGCCCGGTGACGATGATGCCGCCGTGGTGACACTGACTGGTGCCGCTGAGGGAGCGGAGGGTGAAAATATGGTGGGTGTGCCGAGAAAGCTCGCCGCCAAGGGCTACGAACAAAATCTGGAAGCTGCCAAACAGCTGGCCAAGGAAAACCCTAAACTGGTCGCGAGTTTGGTAACGAATTGGGTGAGTAAAGAATGAGTGAAGATGGCGTGATGAAAAGCGCAATCCTCATGCTCGCATTGGGGGAGGATGAGGCGGCGGAGGTCATGAAGTACCTGAGCCCGAAAGAGGTGCAGAAGCTTGGGTCGGCCATGGCGGGTATGAAGTCGGTTGAGCATGACCAGATTGAAGCCGTGGTGACGGAGTTTCTCGATATTGCTGACCAGAAAACCTCCATCGGCCTCGATTCCGACGAGTACATCCGCTCTGTGCTGACCAAGGCACTGGGCGATGACAAGGCAGCCGGGCTGCTGAACCGCATTCTGCAAACGCGCGACGCCAGCGGCATTGAAAGCCTGAAATGGATGGATGCGCAGACCGTGGCGGAATTCATCAAGAACGAACATCCCCAGATCATCGCGACTATCCTGGTCCATCTTGAGCCCGATCAATCCGCTGAAGTGCTGAGCAATTTTACTGATCGTCTGCGGCAGGACGTCATGCTGCGCATTGCCACGCTGGATGGCGTAAAGCCGGTCGCGCTGCGCGAACTCAATGAAGTGATGACCAAGCTCCTGACTGGCAACGAAAGCCTGAAGAAGCAGCAGATGGGCGGTATCAAGGCGGCAGCCGAGATCATGAACTATCTGGGCGGCGACAACGAAGCCAGCGTCATGGAAGGCCTGAAGAGCTACGACGAAGACATGGCCCAGAAGATCATGGATGAGATGTTTGTCTTTGATAACGTCATTGATATCGACGACAAGGGCATACAGGTCATGCTGCGCGAAGTGCAGTCCGAAACCCTCATCGTGGCACTCAAGGGTGCGACGCAAGAGCTGCGCGACAAGATATTCAAGAACATGTCCAGCCGTGCGGCTGAGATGATGCGCGAAGACCTCGAAACCAAGGGCCCGGTCAAGCTTTCCGAAGTCGAGGCGCAGCAGAAGCAGATCCTGCAGATCATTCGCCGTCTGGCCGACGAAGGCCAGATTATCTTAGGCGGCAAGGGCGATGAGGCTTATGTCTAACGCCACCATCCCCAAGGAAAAACAGACCGCATATCAGCGCTGGGAGCTATCCTCATTTGCCGAGGATAAACCCAAGCCGGTGGCGGTCGCGAAATCGCCCCAGGAAAAAGAAGCCGACAGCGCCAAGCTGGCGCAGATGATAGACAAGCTGCGCCAGGAAGGTTACGCCAAAGGACTGGAAGAAGGCTATGCCGCTGGCATGGCGCAAGCCCTGGAGCAGGCGCAGGCCGAGCGTGAGCAATTGCAGGTGTTGCTTAACTCGCTGACCGAAGCCATGTCGGCATCGGATGAAGCCGTGGGCGAGCAATTGCTGGCACTGGCGCTGGATCTTGCCAAGGCCATGCTGAAGACCAAGATCGAAGTCGATCCGGCCGCCGTGCTGAGCGTGGTGAAAGATGCCATCCACTATTTGCCCTATGTGCAGCGTCCTGCCCGTATTCTGGTGCATCCCGAGGATGTGAAAACCCTGAAAAACTATCTGGTGGACGATATTGCCGAGCACCACTGGATGATCCAGGAAGATCGCAATGTCGAGCGTGGTGGCTGCATCGTGGAAACCGCCGCCAACCAGATCGACGCCACCAATGAAGTGCGCTGGAAGCGCATTGCCGATGCACTTTCCCAGCAGAATGACTGGCTGAAATAATGACCGCCGCCAATCCTCACGTGCAACGCTGGCATCGCTATCTGCGCGATTGCGGCGAGATACTGGAGATTGTTGAGCCGCTGGAAGTGGCAGGCCGTATCACCAAACTCACCGGGCTGGTAATGGAAGCCGTCGGCATCAAGCTGCCCATCGGCAGCGCCTGTGTGGTGCCACTGGCCGAAGGCCGCCGAGTAGAGGCTGAAGTCGTGGGCTTTGATGGCGATAAATTGCTGTTGATGCCGCAAAGCGGGGTAGAGGGTATCGTCCCCGGTGCCAAGGTGTTTGCCATGGACGTGTCCGATGCCTTGCCCAAACCCAGCCATTCCAATCCGCCACGCCGCCGTACCTCGGATCGTGCCCGCCATTTGCCGGTCGGCGATGGTTTGCTGGGGCGCGTGGTTGATGGTGCTGGCCGTCCGCTGGATGATCTCGGCCCATTGCTCACGCAGAACAGCGTGCCACTGAATACCCGTCCGCTTAATCCCTTGATGCGTGCCCCGATTACCGATGTGCTGGATGTGGGCGTACGCGCCATCAACAGCATGCTGACCGTAGGCCGCGGCCAGCGCATGGGCCTGTTTGCCGGTTCCGGTGTGGGCAAGAGCGTGCTCCTGGGCATGATGGCGCGCTACACCACAGCCGATGTGATTGTGGTGGGCCTGATCGGCGAGCGCGGCCGCGAAGTGAAAGAGTTTATTGAACAGATTCTGGGCACGGATGGCCTGGCCCGCTCGGTGGTGGTGGCGGCTCCGGCCGATGTGCCCGCACTGATGCGCTTGCAGGGCGCCAGCTATGCCACGGCGATTGCCGAGTTTTTCCGTAATCAGGGCAAGAATGTTCTGCTGATCATGGATTCGCTGACGCGCTATGCCATGGCTCAGCGCGAGATCGCATTGGCGATCGGCGAGCCGCCTGCCACCAAGGGCTATCCGCCTTCGGTATTTGCCAAGCTGCCTGCGCTGGTGGAGCGTGCGGGCAACGGACGGCCTGGCGAGGGCTCTATCACTGCGTTTTATACTGTGCTGACCGAAGGCGATGACCAGCAGGATCCGATTGCCGATGCCGCGCGTGCCATTCTCGATGGGCATATTGTGCTGAGCCGTAGCCTGGCAGAAAGCGGCCATTACCCGGCGATTGATATCGAGCAATCCATCAGCCGCGCCATGCATAACATAACCTTGCCCGAACATCAAAAGCTATCAAGAAGGTTAAAGCAGCTCAATTCGCGGTATACACGCAGTGCGGATTTGATTAATGTAGGAGCATACGAAGCTGGCAGCGACCCGGTCCTGGATGAGGCGATTGCCAAGCACACAAAAATCGAGGCGTTTTTGCAGCAGGATATTGCAGAGCGCTCCGATGTTGAACATAGCATTGCTGAGCTTGCCGCCGTGGTGGCAGGCTGAGTTAATCAGTAGGGGGCAGATATGACAGCACAATCACTGGTTCTGGTGACATTGACCGAGCTGGCTGGCAAGGAGGCCGATCAGGCCGCCGAAAAGCTGGTGGCACTCAACAAGCTGCTCGAAGACGCACAGGTCAAGCTCAATATGCTGACCGAATACCGCAATGACTACATGGCCAAGCTGGCGCGTGATCTCGAAACCGGCATGGATGCCCAGTCGTATCAGAATTTTCAGTCCTTTATCCGCAAGCTCGACCAGGCGGTAGGGGGGCAGCAGGAATCTGTGGAACTGGCGCGCAACCGTGTTTCCGCCCAACGCATCGTCTGGCAGGAATGCCAGAAAAAGAAATTATCTTATGAGGTACTGGCAGAGCGCTCGGAAAAGAAAGCGCACCAGCAGGAGCAAAAGCGCGATCAGAAACTGATGGATGAGCATGCCATGCGCAGCAGCCGTCAGCCTGGCCGAGGCTAGCTCCCATACTGCGAAAGAGTGAATCATGCAAAATACCCCGTTACCGATCATTTCCAGCACCCCGTCCAGCAATGGCATGGGCTCCATGAATGCCCCCAAGTCCACGACGACAGACAACGCGGCGGCCACCAATAGTTTTCAGAAAGTGCTGTCCAACCAGGTGCAGCAGCGCCAGCAAAAGAACGACAGCCAGCAGGGCAAAGCCACGACGGCGAATGTGAAATCGCCGCAGGCCGAGCAAAAAGCGACGGATACCAAGGCGGCTGACGCCAAAAAAGATGCCGCAGACAGCAGCGCCAATATCGCCCCTGAATTGGCTGACCAGTTCAAGGACCTCGCCTTGCTTGCCAAGCAGGGAAAAGACCTCAAGGGCAAGCCTGAGAAGTCGGAAGAAACAAAAGAAACCACAGATGCCGCGTCCGTGGTGACTACGGATCCTGCCATTGCGGCACTGGCCGTGCCTGCCAACGTGCCGGTAACGCCTGCTGACAAGCCTGCCTTGACCACAGAAGATGCCGCAGCCGCCCCGAAGCCGCAGGTGGATACCACAGACAGCCGCCCTCGAGGCCGTCTGGATCAGGAGCTGGGCAATATGCTGGCTCAAAGCCGCACTGACACTAGCGATACCAGCCAGATTGCGCAGGCTGGCAGTGACCAGGCCGATATGAGTGCATGGCTGGAAAAAATGCTGCCAGGCTTCAGTACAGGCGAAACCGCCAAGCTGGCTGAACAGCAAGCAGCCAAGGTGGATAACACCGCCACCATTGCCCAGGCGCAAGCTGTCGCAGCGACTGCGCCCATGAATCCTGTGCAGGCGAGCGAAGCCGTCGGTAGTTCCAATACCATTACGGCGTACCCTGGCCGCGCAGGCTGGGATCAGGCCATCGGCCAGAAAGTGGCCTGGATGGTGGCTGGCGGTGAGCAATCTGCCACACTGACCCTGAACCCGCCTGACATGGGGCCGCTGCAAGTGGTCATTCATGTGCACAATGACATTGCCGATGCCACCTTCATGTCCAACAACCAGGAAGTGCGTCAGGCGCTGCAGGATGGCATGTCCAATCTGCGTGACATGCTCAATGCCTCTGGCATCCAGCTTGGGCAGAGCAACGTCGGCGAGCATACGCAATCCCAGCAGCAACTGGCAGAAGCGGGTGGCCGTAGTGGCCGTGCTTCCGGCAATGCTGCGGAAGATGGCAGTGCAGCTCCCGCCGCCGTGCAGTCTACCGTGGTGCGTAGCGGCAACGGCATGGTGGATACCTTCGTCTAGGGCGTTTGCTCAGTCACGTAAGTCGGGCACATTCAGCCGGGCACCTTCAGTCGCCCTGATACACAGATCGGCATCCGCTCTGGCCCTCATACGGCCCGGATGCCCATCCAACCCTCCCCGCCGCGCTCTCTCTGCCCGATTTGGGCTATTTTTCTCCCTCTTTTCGACGCATCTTGGTATCCTTGGATTTTTCATAATAGAAGCGTCCAGATAGACGCGGTTACAAGGGAAGAGCATTAGATGGCAAAAGATCCAAAAGCGGCAGCGCCCGCAGAAGAAGCACCTGCAGCGGGTTCCAAGAAGAAGCTAGTCATGATTATCGTGATTGCCCTGCTGGTGCTCGGCGGTGGCGGTGGGGCGGCAGCATGGTTCTTCCTGCACAAACCTGCCAAGGAAGAACACAAGGTCGAAGAAAAGCACGAAGAGGCGCCAAAACCGCCGGTCTTTGTCAGCCTGGAGACTTTCACCGTCAATCTGCAACCTGATCCTGAATCCCAGTTCCTGCAAGTCGACCTCACATTGAAAGTCGCCGATGCCGAGCAGGCCGAGATCGTGAAGCTGCACATGCCGGAAATACGCAACCGTCTGCTGATGCTGCTTTCCAGCAAAAAGCCTTCCGAAGTTACCAGCATTGAAGGCAAGAAAGCCTTGAGCGACGAGATTGTGGCGCAGGTCAAACAGCCATTCTCGGCGGGCGAAAAGCCGCTGGAAGTCAGTGGCGTATTTTTCACTTCATTCGTGGTGCAATAAACAGCCATGGCGGACAGTTTTTTATCTCAGGATGAAGTCGATGCCCTGCTGAAGGGCGTGGGCCTTGACCAGGACGATACCCCGGTCGAGCACGACCCGCATGGCGTGCGCGAATACAACCTGGCCACCCAGGAACGTATCGTCCGTGGGCGCATGCCTACGCTTGAGATCATTAACGAACGCTTTGCCCGCCTGTTGCGCATTGGCCTCTTCAACTTCATGCGCCGTAGCGTGGAAGTCTCCGTAGGCCCCGTGCGCATTTCCAAATACAGCGAGTTCGTGCGTAATCTGGTGGTGCCTACCAATCTTAACCTGGTGCACATGAATCCACTGCGCGGCACCGGGCTCATGGTGTTTGATCCCTCGCTGGTATTTTCCATCGTCGACAATATGTTTGGTGGCGATGGCCGTTTTCATACCCGCATTGAGGGGCGCGACTTTACCCAGACCGAGCAGCGCATCATCCAGCGCGTACTGGCGATCGTGATCGAAAACTACGAAAAATCCTGGGAGCCGGTATATCAGGTCAAGTTTGAATACCTGCGCTCGGAAATGAACACCCAGTTTGCCAATATTGCCACTCCCAACGAAGTGATCGTGGCGACTACCTTCAGTATTGAGCTGGGCCCGGCAGGCGGCGAAATCCATTTCTGCTTCCCGTATTCCATGATCGAGCCGGTGCGTGATCTCCTGACTTCCAGCCTGCAAGGCGAGGTGCTGGGCGTGGACAAGCGCTGGGTGCGCCTGATGACGCAACAGATTCAGGCCGCCGAGGTAGAGCTGGTGGCTAACCTGGCCAAAGCCAGAATGCAGCTGGGCGATGTACTGAACATGAAAGTGGGCGATGTGATTCCCCTCAATATTTCGGAAACGATAGAGGCGCATGTCGATAATGTGCCGGTCATGGAATGCAAATACGGGGTGTTCAACGGGCAATATTCGCTGCGGGTAGAGAAATTGCTGCGGGCCAACGCCTCAGAGTATGTAAAAGGAGAGAAACATGGCGAATAGCCCGGAAGACGAATTTGAACAAGCCGCAGCAGACGCTGCCGCTGAAGACGACTGGGGTGCCGCCATGGCAGAGCAGCAGCAGGCCGAAGACAGTCCGCTGCAAGCCAAGCCTGCCCAGGCGACGGTGTTTACCGAGCTGACCGGCAAGAAGATGAGCGAGACGCAGAACGACATCGACTTCATTCTCGACATTCCCGTACAGCTGACCGTCGAGCTGGGCCGTACCAAGATCGCTATCAAGAACCTGCTGCAACTGGCGCAGGGCTCGGTGGTGGAACTGGATGGCATGGCCGGTGAGCCGATGGATGTTCTGGTGAATGGCTGCCTGATTGCCCAGGGTGAAGTGGTGGTGGTGAATGACAAGTTTGGTATCCGCCTCACCGATATCATCACCCCGGCTGAACGCATCCGTAAAATCAACCGATAGGCAGCGCATGAGAAAACTGGCTGCCCTTCCCGCGCTGCTGTTGCCGATGATGGTGTTTGCTGCTGATGCGCCACCGACGCCTGCCACCAGTGCCCTCAAGATGACGTTTGGTTTGCTGGTCGTGCTTGCCATCATGGCTGGCCTGGCCTGGCTTGTTCGCCGGTTTGCCCCTGGACGCACCGCCCAGAATTCGGTCGCCCGCGTCGTGGGTGGCGTCAGCGTGGGTACCCGTGAACGTGTCGTCGTGGTCGAAGTAGCGGGACGCTGGATCGTCGTGGGCGTGGCCCCCGGGCAAGTGCGTGCACTGGCCGATCTTGAAGCGGGTGACAGCCAGGTCGAGCAGGCCATCACCAGTGCCAACCCGCAGCCCTTTGCCGGCTGGTTACAACGATCCGCAGAGAAATTTCATGGCAAAAAGTAATTCCATCCTGGCGCATCGTCATTGCAAAACCCTGCTCCGGCATCTGCCATGGGCACTGCTGGCTATTCCGACGCTGGCCCATGCCGAGGCCGCCATGCCCCTGATCAATGCCGCTCCGGGCTCCGGTGGCAGCCAGAATTACACCCTGAGCCTGCAGACGCTGCTGCTGCTGACCTCGCTTTCTTTCCTGCCTGCTGTATTGCTGATGATGACGGGCTTTACCCGCATCATCATTGTCTTGTCGCTATTGCGCCAGGCGCTGGGTACGCCAACTTCGCCACCCAACCAGGTGCTGGTGGGGCTGGCGCTGTTCCTGACATTTTTTGTGATGAGTCCGGTGATGGACAAGATCTATGTCGAGGCTTACCAGCCTTTGTCCGAGAACAAGATCACCCTGCAGGAGGCGCTGGAGAAGGGCGCTGCCCCGCTCAAGACCTTTATGCTGAAGCAAACGCGCGAGGCCGATATTGCCCTCTTTATGCGAATTTCGCGCAGCGATGCCGTCGATGGCCCGGAGCAGACGCCTTTGCGTGTGCTGGTGCCTGCCTTCATGACCAGTGAGCTGAAAACCGCCTTCCAGATCGGCTTTGCCATTTTCATTCCCTTCCTCATCATCGACATGGTGGTCGCCAGCGTGCTGATGTCCATGGGCATGATGATGGTGTCACCTGCCATTGTGGCCCTGCCATTCAAGCTCATGCTGTTTGTGCTGGTGGATGGCTGGCAACTGGTGCTTGGCTCGCTGGCCGAGAGTTTTTACTGAGGTCTCGGCTCGCTAGCCGGGATTTTTTATAGAGAAAGGTGCGGACATGACCCCAGAAGGCGTGATGACCCTGGGCCGCCAGGCCATGGAAGTGACTCTGATGGTATCGGCGCCCATGCTGATCGTGGTGCTGGTCATCGGCTTGCTGGTCAGTATTTTTCAGGCGGCGACGCAGATCAACGAAACCACCTTGTCGTTCATTCCCAAACTGGTCGGTGTATTTGCCGTGCTGGTGATCGCGGGCCCGTGGATGCTCAGCGTCATGCTGGACTACATGCGCGCCATCTTCACCAGCATTCCTTCCCTGGCGGGATAAGCCCACGCTGTGGTCTCTCTCAACACTGACATCCTGCAATCCTGGATCGTGCTGCTGTTGTGGCCCATGACCCGTATTCTGGCCATGATCGCCGTGGCCCCTGTCCTCAGTCACCGTTCCATCTCCGCCCGCGTCAAAATCAGCATGGCGCTGATGATGACACTGGCGCTACTGCCTAGTCTGCCTCAACCGCCGTTGCTGGATATTTTCAGCTGGAAAGGCATGCTGGTGCTGGCGCAGCAGATGGTGATCGGGTTTGCCATTGGCTTCAGCATGCGTATCGTGTTTGCCGCGGTGGAAATGGCGGGCCAGATGATAGGCATGACCATGGGTCTGGGCTTTGCCATGTTTTACGATCCGCAGACCCAGGGGCAGAGCAATGCCATCAGCCAGTTCATGGTGTTGCTGACCACGCTGATCTTCCTGAGTCTGGATGGGCATTTGCTCATGATCTCGGCGGTAATGGAAAGCTTTGCCAATTTCCCCCTGAGTGCCGAATGGCAGGGCGGGCTGGACTTCATGAAAATGGCGAACTGGGGCGGCAAGATTTTCAGTGCCGGTCTGCTGATTTCACTGCCGGCGATCGCGGCCTTGCTGATTACCAACATGGCGCTTGGCATACTGACGCGTACCGCGCCGCAGCTTAATCTTTTCGGGATAGGGTTTCCGGTGACCATCGCCATAGGCTATGTGGTGGTCGCGCTGGTGTTGCCGGGGATTTTGCAGCCTATCCTGCAATTGATACAGGAAAGCACGGCCAATATGGCCTTGCGTTTCTAGCCACCTTATCTTCAAACCGCCTGTCTTCAAGCCCTGCACATTCGCAGGCAGATCACATTAGATGTACTTGAACAGCGTGAGGCCGGAGAGCTGAACGTAAGACTGCTGCGCTGCTTCCAGAATGGTTTTTTGCTTGGTAATGTCGGACAAGGCCTGGGCGTAATCCAGATCCTGAATGTCAGACAGCTCTGCCTTGTATTGCAGATTTCTATCGTCGCCGTTGTTGTCCAGCGCGTCGATTTCCTTCAGCTTGGAGCCGGTGGAGGCGCGCACGGTCAGCACGTTGTCCAGGCCTTTATCCAGACTGGTATTGGCCGAGGCCAGGGCGGTATTCAGCGCGGCGGAGGTGGTGGCGGGGTTGGAGAGCAGGTCCACAATATTGGAAAGCGTGGCAAACACGTCATTGCCCTGTGCCTGAAATACGTCCGGGCCATTTTCCGTGGTCGACATGCGGCGGGTATCGCTGACCTGCATGTCCATCTGGCCATTATCCCCGTTGTAAGTGGCGCCTGTGGTAGTGGCGGTATAGGGCTGGGTTGTGTTCTTGAAACCGCCGAACAGGTAGTTGCCATTGCCGTCCTTGCTATTGGCAAGGCCGATCAATTCCTGCAGATCATTACTCAGCTGGGTGGCAATGTAATTTTTTTCCTCGCTCGACAAGACCGCATTGCCTGCACCGACCAGCGTGCTCTTGGCCGACACCATGAGATCGGTCACGCTGGTCAAGGTGCTTTCAATTGAGTTCAGATTGAACGATGCCATGGCGCGGTTATCGGCATACTGGCTGTTAATGCTCTGTGCCTGGCTGATGGTCAGCGCGCGGGCAGCGCCGACAGGATCATCGGCGGGGGTCAGAATACGTTTGCCGGAAGAAACCTGTTGTTGCAGCTTGTACTGCTCGCTCTGCAGGGCGCTGATCTTGTTGATCCCGGTTTGATAAATTGTATTGGTGCTAATGCGCATGGCGATATTCCTTAGCGGATATTGATCAGCGTGTCGAACATCTGGCTGGCAATCTGCATGACTTTGGCAGCGGCCTGATAAGACTGTTGATAACGCAGCAGGTTGGCGGCTTCTTCGTCCAGGTTGACCCCGGAGTTGGACTCCATTTCGGCCTGTGCCTGTTCCAGCAGGGTGGCTTCTGCCGCGCCTGTTACCTGCAGCTCACTGGTCTTGTTGCCCACTGCGCTCACGATTTGGGCAAAGGCAGCTTCATATGACTTGTTGCCGCTAACGGTAGAGGCTGTTTGCAGCTTTGCCAGCAACAAGGCGTTGGTATTGTTGCCCGAACTGCTGCCGGTGCTGGGCGTCAGCGTGAAGCTGTCGCCGTTATTCGGTGTGCCGCCCATGGTGAAACTGGCCCCGGCCACGGTGTAGGTTGCCCCGGCGGTATAGGGAACAGCAGCGCCAGCGGCATAAGTCGTCGTGGTACCGCTACTGGTTTTGACGGTGACGGCTTCGGTCGCGGGGAAACCATTCAGCGTGCCTGTACCGCTATTGTATGTAAGGGTCAGCGCGCTGCTGAACGGGCTGCCCATGTAGGCACTGTTCACTGTCAGGTTGCTGATGGCGCCGCTACCGGTGTTGCTGCTGCTTTTGGCGGCAATTAATGGTGATGCTGCGGCAATCTGGTCGGTGCCGGTGATCGACACGGAAATCTGTCTGGCGGCATCGGCTGTGGGCTGGATGAGGAAGTTATCACCGCTGCTCATGGTGCCGCTACTGACGCTGATGCTGACCCCGTCAATGGTGATCGGCATGCTGGTGTAGTTGGTGGTGGTGCCATCACTCAGGCGTTTCACCGAGTAATTGGTGCCGCCGTTATAGGTCAGCGTATAGTCGCTGGTGGTAACCGCCGAGGCATCGGTAAAACTGCCGGTCAACACGGCATTGCCGGTATTGTTGCCATTGGATTTGATGGTCGGGCTGATGGTGTTGAAGTAATTCACGCCCGCATTGCCATTGAGGTCCAGCCCCAGTTTTTGCTGAGCGTTGAAGGTCTCGGTCAGTGAAACGGCAATCTGGCCCAACTGGTTTTTGGTGGTATCCAGCGAGTGGTTGCGGAACTGAATCAGGCCGCCCAGTGTGCCGCCGGTGACGCTGTTTTCCCCCAGGATAATGGGTGTGCCACCCTTGCCGGAATATGCCACTTCAAGCCGGGTGCTGTCGGTGGGCGAATTGACCACGGACAGGCTGTAGCTTTCCTTGTCCACCACCAGAGGCAAACCATTGCCGACAAATACGTTATAGCTGTTGCCCGATTGCACGATGGTGGTCTTGATCTGACTGCTCATCTTGCTGACCAGCAGATCACGCTGGTCCATCAGGTCATTGGGTGTTTTGCCCGTGGCTCCCATCGCATTGTTGATCGAGTCATTCAGAGAAGCGATCTGCTGGGCGTATGAGTTGACCAGTGAGGTGCTGCTTCTCAGTTGCGAGTTGACCGAATTTTCCATCTCGGTGAGGCGGCTGCTGAGGCTCTGAAAACGGCTGGCAAGCGCTTCGGATGAAGAAAGCATGGCCTGGCGGCTGGAAGCCGAGCCCGGGTTGTTGGTCAGGTCCTGCACGCTGTCGAAAAAATCCTGCAGGGCAGGCGACAAGCCAGCCGAAGAATCGGCCAGCATGTTGTTGATACTGTTGATCTGCGAACTGTAGGTGGAGAGCTCACTGCTGCGGGCCTGGCTGACATTCACCTGCTTGGCCAGCAGGGCACTGTATACCCGCTCGATGCTGGTTACCTGGGTACCTTTACCCAGATAGCCAAAGCCTACATTCTGCGAAGCGGCTGCTGATTGCGAAATCACTTGCCGGTTGTAACCCGCACTGGAAGCGTTGGAGATATTGTTGCCCGTCACGCTAATCCCGATCTGGGCTGCGTTCAGCGCACTTTTACCTATATTTAAGATATCGCTTCCCATGGTTCTTTTTTCCTAGACTATGGATTATTGACGGCAGAAGCCGCAGGAACTTTAATCGTGGGCATCAGGCGGTAGTGACCTTCTTGATCACACTGATCAGTTTGCTGGCGTAGTCAGGATCTGTAGCGTAACCCCCGTTTTGCAGTCCTTGCGCGTAGGCATTGACGTCGTTCAGGTTGGACATGGCGTTGCCATAGCGCGGATTCTTGCTGATCATGTTGGCAAAATCCTTGAAGGAGTCTGCATACGAGTCATAGGCGCGGAAGGTTTCCACGCGCTTCTGCTTGACGCCATTCACGTATTCCGTGGTGACGGCATCCACGGTCTTGCCAGTCCAGCCGGCGGTGGCCTTGATGCCAAACAGGTTATAGCTGTTCTCGCCGTTGACGCCCTTGATTTCGCGTTTGCCCCAGCCGCTCTCAAGTGCGGCCTGACCCAGCATGAAGTTGGCCGGGATGCCCGTTGTGCGGCTGGCTTCCTCGGCATACGGCGCCATGGTGGCCTGGAAGCTGTCAGCATTGCCATCGGACTTGGTCGAGCCTGAGCCCTTGTTGGCGTCCTGTGATGGGTCCGCATACATCTGCAGCGCCGTGCGGGGCACAAAGGGGCTGCTATAGGGCAAAGCCGCGCTCACACCGTCATCCTGATCGGGGTTGGCGCCGGGGGTAACACCAGTTTTGCTCAGCTGTCTTGCCAGTACATCGGCCAGGCCTATGCCCTTGGATGCAATATTCTGACTCAACTGCTGATCCAGCATGGCAGTGAAAGTGCGGCTTTGTTCATTGTCAAACATGCCCTCCTGGGGCGTGGCATCGCGCATGCTTTTCAGCATCATGTTGACGAATACGGCTTCAAACTGCTTGGCGACGGCCTTGATCGCTTCAGGCGAATCATTCTTGCCGGCCAGCTTCAGCTGATTCAGGCTATTTGCATCAAATGCCAGTTTGCCGGTGCTGTCTGAAGGAGCGTTGACCATGGTGTCTGGCCTAGATCACTTCAAGTTCTGCGCGCAAGGCGCCAGCAGACTTCATGGCCTGCAGAATGGCGAGCAGGTCCTGGGGGGTGGCGCCGATGGCATTCAGGGCCTTGATCACATCGGATAGCGATGCGCCGCCATCCAGTTTCAAGACCTTGCCAGGTTCTTTTTCAATGGAGATTTCCGAGCGGGCAGTGCTGACCGTTTGTCCGCCGGAAAGCGCGCCAGGCTGGCTGATGACCGGCGCAGTGTTGATGACGACGGAAAGATTGCCGTGCGATACCGCGCAGTCTTCCAGCGATACCGAGCGGTTCATGACCACCGAGCCGGTGCGCGCATTCAGAATCACCTTGGCCGAAGATTCGGCCGGATTGACGTTAATCGACTCCAGCGCAGCCAGAAAGCTGACGCGGCTGCTGTCTGCGGGGGCATTGACGCGGATGACGCGGCCATCCTGCGCGGCGGCCGTGCCCGTGCCAAAGCGCTGGTTGATGGCATCGACCACCTTGCTGGCGGTGGAGAAGTCCGAATCTTTCAATTCCAGGTTAATGCCGGTGCCCTGATTCAGCGCCACCGGAACCGCACGTTCCACCGTGGCACCGGCCGAGATACGGCCTACGCCCAGGTGATTGATCTGGGTCTGGCTGCCATTGGCCGAAGCACCCACGCCGCCCACCACCAGGTTGCCCTGTGCCATGGCGTAGACTTGGTTATCAGCACCTTTCAGCGGTGTCATCAACAGCGTGCCGCCGCGCAGGCTCTTGGCATTACCCATGGAAGATACCGTCACGTCCAGCGCCTGGCCCGGCTGGGCAAATGGCGGCAGGGTAGCGGTGACCATGACGGCAGCGACGTTTTTCAGTTGCAGGTTGGTGCCCTGTGGCAGGGTCACGCCCATGCCTTGCAGCATGCTGATCAAGCTTTGTACGGTAAATGGCGTTTGTGTGGTCTGGTCACCCGTGCCATCCAGACCCACGACCAGACTGTAGCCGATCAATTGGTTGGAGCGCACGCCCTGTATGGTCGCCAGATCTTTCAGGCGCTCCGCTTCCACCGGCAGGCTCATGCCCAGGTCGGCGGCCAGCAGGGCAATCAGCAGAATATTCAGGCGGCGTTTAGGCAGAAGCGTGGTCATGATGGCATTCTCACAGCGGGATGAAGCTCAGGAAAAAGCGCGACAGGATGGACGTCACCAGGGCGGCATCCACACGGCTGTTGGTGCGATATTCGATACGGGCGTCAGCCACGCGGGTCGATGGCACGGTGTTGGCGGCCGTGATGGTGTCGGGGTTCACCACGCCGGACAGGCGTACAAACTCGGTGCCTTTATCCAGAGCCACCTGTTTTTCGCCACCCACGACCAGATAGCCGTTAGGCAACACATCAAGTACCGTGACCGCAATCGAGCCAGTAAAGACGTTGCTGGCATTGGCGGCAGCGGCATCGGTGTACGACAGGTCAGATGCGCTGTTAAACGCGGCACGTGGTACTGGGCTGCCAAACGAGGCGGTGACGGAAGAGTCTACGCTGCCTTTTTTGCTGGCGGAGCTGCCGTTGGCTTTCGTGGCCGAGGTGTTCTCGGTAATGTTGATCATCAGCGTGTCGCCGATCAGGCGCGCGCGACGGTCTTCAAACAGCGGGCGGTAAGCGGCGACGTTGTAAATGGCGCCGTTGGTGGGCGGACGTGCCGAGGCCGGGTAAGGCTTGGTGGTCAGCGGCCCTTGCGTGATCGAGGTGGGTGTGCAGGCGCTCAAGGTCAGCGCGCCAGCCGCCAGCAGCCCCAGTACGGCGGGCTTCAGTTGCGTTGCAATATGACGAATGATCTTAAGCATGTTCATACTCCCGGCCTTGCCATGACTATAGCTGCGACAGCCTTTGCAGCATCTGGTCAGAAGTGGTGATGGCCTTGCTGTTGATTTCATAGGCGCGCTGGGTCTGGATCATGCTGACCAGTTCCTCAACGACGTTCACGTTGGAGGTTTCCACGTAACCCTGATTCAATACACCCGCGCCGTTGGCGCCTGGGGTATTGGTGCTGGCGGTTCCCGAAGCCGAGGTTTCGACATACAGGTTTTCGCCCTTGGATTGCAGACCGGCCGGATTGATAAACGTGGCCAGCTGGATGGTGCCAATCTGGGTGGTCGCCACCGAGTTGGGCAGGGTGACGGACACCGTGCCATCGCGACCGACCGTGATGCTCTGCGCATTGGCCGGAATGGTGATGGCAGGCTGGATGGTGTAACCGCTGGCGGTCACCATCTGGCCCTGGTTATCGACCTGGAATGAACCATCGCGCGTATAGGCGGTGGAACCATCGGGCAGCAGCACCTGAAAGAAGCCTTCGCCATTGATGGCGAGATCCTTGGCATTTTCCGTTTGCTGCAGGTTGCCCTGGCTGAAAATGCGCTCAGTGGCCACGGGTTTGACACCGGTGCCGAGCTGCATGCCGGAAGGCAATTGGGTTTGCTGAGAAGACTGCGCACCGGGCTGGCGGATGTTCTGGTAGAGCAGATCCTCGAATACGGCGCGTGAGCGCTTGAAGCCATTGGTGCTGACGTTGGCCAGGTTATTGGCGATCACGTCCATTTGCGTTTGCTGCGCATCCAGGCCGGTCTTTGAAATCCACAGTGAGCGTATCATGATGATGTCCTCTCGTGCCCGAGATGCATAAACGGGCGTTGGTATGACTGCATATTAACGTAAGCCTGATCAACCCAAACTGAAGAGTTGACTGGCTTTATTGGCGTTATTCTCGGCGTTCTCCAGCAGTTTCATCTGCGTTTCGAACTGGCGGGCCAGGCTGATCATGTTGACCATGGCATCCACCACATTGACATTGCTGCCTTCCAGCGCGCCGCTGGCGACCTGGATATTGGCATCAGCCTGTGCTGGCTGGCCATTCTGCGTGCTGAACAAGCCATCCGTGCCACGCACCAGCGTGCTTTCGTCCGGATTCACCAGCTTGATGCGGCCGACAATATTGGTCGGGCTGGGTACGGTCACGCGCGACACGGTGGATACCGTGCCATCCCTGCCGATGGCGATTCTTTCATCGGGCGGTATGGTGATGGGGCCACCATCGCCCAGCACGGTCAGGCCGTCTGCCGTCTGCAAAATGCCGTTTTCATTGACCTTGAGCGAGCCATTGCGGGTGTAAGCCTCCCTACCATCCAGCCGTTGCACCGCAATCCAGCCCCGGCCCTGAATGGCGATATCCAGATCGCGCGAGGTGCCGATAATGGTGCCGGGCGTGAAATCGGTAGCCACGGTGGTGTCAATGACGAAAGCCCGGGTTGGCAGGCCATCGCTGACGATAGGCACAGCGCGGAAAGAATCCACCTGGGCCTTGAAGCCGGTAGAGGTGGCATTGGCCAGATTGTGCGCCGTGGTCGCTTGCTGCTCCAGAATATGCTTGGCGCCTGACATCGCGGTGTAAATCATGCGGTCCATATGGTCTCTCCTTTACGGCTTCAGCCCGGGCTCAATGCTTAACGCAGGTTGACCAGGGTCTGCAAGACCTGATCCTGCGTCTTGATGGTCTGCGCGTTGGCCTGATAGTAGCGCTGTGCGGTAATCATGTTCACCAGCTCAGCCGTCAGGTCGACGTTGGAATCTTCGGTGGCCGAGGATTGCAACACACCCAGGCCGCCGGTGCCGGCTTTGCCGATCACCGGTACGCCAGCGTCTGAAGTTTCGGCAAACTGGTTGTTACCCAGGGCAGCGAGGCCGTTGGGGTTGGCAAACTTCGCCAGTACCACCTGGGCCAGGGCCTTGGCCTGGCCGTTGGTGTAGCGGCCGATGATGGTGCCGTCAGCCGCGGTGCTGAAACTGGAGAGGCGGCCGGAGGCATAGCCATCCTGCACCTGGCTGTTCAGGCTGTAATCGGAACCGAACTGGGTAGAGCTGGCGAAATCGACCGTAATGCTCTGGGCGGCAGGTACCGTAGGTGGTGCCAGCGTCACGGTTTGCGTGGTGGTGCCCGTCAACAGGCCGTTGGTGTCAAAGGTTAGTTGCGATGAACCGACAGCGGTAGTGCCACCATCAACAGTGGTGCGTACATCCCAGGTGTTAGCAGCGGTTTTGATCAGGTAGCTTTGCAAGGTATGCGGATTGCCCTGGCTGTCATACACCGAAATCGGCACCACCTGGGTGTAGGTGGTGGGGTCGGCTGGATCGAACGAGGCGATCGGCAGCACGGCGCTACGCGAGTCCAGGTTGAATACGTCACTTACCTTGGTGGAAGCCTGAGGTGCCAGGTCGGCCGAGTTGATCTTGATGTCGGTCAGGGCGCCGGTCTGCAGGGCGCCATTGCTGTCTGCCACATAGCCAGTCAGATGCTCGCCGCTGGAGGTGACGATATAGCCTGCCTTGTCGAGCTGGAACTGACCATTGCGGCTATAGGTAATGGCGCCGCTATTGCTGAGGCGAAAGAAGCCGTTGCCATTGATGGCGATGTCCAGCGGATTTTCGGTGTTGGTGATATTGCCCTGGGTGAACTGGCGCTGGATGTCGGCGACTTTCACGCCGATACCGGCGGAGCCGGTGCCAGAACCGTTCAGTGCGTTGGCGTACACATCAGCAAACTCGGCGCGCGATTGCTTGAACCCGACTGTGTTGGCGTTGGCAACGTTATTGCCAATGACGTCCAGACTCTTGGATGCGGCATTGAGGCCGCTTAACCCTTGTTGAAAACTCATGTTGATCTCCTTGTTAGCGTGAGGACGTGCATTGACTAAAAGACTTCCACGACATCATCAATACCGATGGAGTCGAGTTTGCCCAGGTTGAGTTTGATGCCACTGCTGCTGTTGGATACGCTCATGACCTGATCGTAAGACAACGGCGTGGCGGTGACGCTGGTATTGGCGGTGGTGGCGGTGACTTCGAACTTGTAATTGCCGTCTGCTGCCTTGGAACCGTCATCCTTGTAACCATCCCAGCTCAGTGGCAATACGCCTGCTTCCTGCTTGCCCAGGGTCAGTTGGCGCATCTGATTGCCGGCAGAATCCTTGATGGTGACGGTGACCTTGTCGGCGCCTACCGGCAGGTTGATGCCCAGATAGGATTTGCTCTCGGTGAGGGTCAGGCTGTCGCCCTTGGTCAGCACATAGCGGCCTATCATATTGGATGCCTGGTAGGTCTGGCTGGACTGCACATTGCTGATCATGGATTCCATGGTGCTGTTCAGCTTGTCGATACCGGTAACCGTGGAAAGCTGGGCCAGCTGACTGGTCACCTGCGCGTTGTCCATCGGGTTGAGCGGGTCCTGGCTTTTCATCTGGGTGATGAGCAGGGTCATGAACCGGTCCTGCGCATCGGCGGCTGTGGAGCCCGAGCCGGATTTGCGCGTGTTCATCGTGGTCAGCAGGTCATTGGAAATGGTGGTCATGGCGTGATCCTTAAAAGGAAATTATTGTCCGATGGTCAGTGTTTTTAACAACATGGTCTTGGCGGCATTCATGGTTTCCACGTTATTCTGGTAGGCACGCGAGGCCGAGATCATGTTGACCATTTCTTCGGTCACATTCACGTTGGGCATGGTGACATAGCCTTGCGCATTGGCTGCCGGGTGCTTGGGGTCGTACACCACCTTGGGTGGAGACGGGTCTTCAATCACCTGTTGCACCTTGACCCCGCTGACAGCGGCGTTGTTGGTGGGGGTGGCGCTGAACACCACCTGCTTGGCCTTGTACGGCTGACCATTGGCACTGGTGGCGCTATCGGCGTTGGCCAGATTGCTGGCGACGGCATTAAGCCGCTGCGACTGGGCGCTCATGGCTGAGCCGGACACATTGAATACATTGAACAGAGACATGATGGTGCTCCTTTATATAATCCGGCTATTGGCCCTGAATCGCCGACAGCAGCTTCTTGATCTGGCCGTTGATCATGTTGAGGCTGGCTTCGTAACGGATGGCATTGTCGGTAAACTGGTTGCGCTCCACATCCATGTCGACGGTATTGCCATCCACGCTACCCTGGATAAGGGGGCGGAACATGGGCTCGCCCGGCTTGCCGGTCGGCACGTAGTCGACACTGGTGGGATCACCACTGAGGTGGGCGCTGGATGTTTTGCTGACGTCGAGGCCAGAGCCGGGGGTGTCGTTACCGCTCAGGGCATTATTGAGCGCATCATTGAAATTGATGTCGCGCGCCTTGTAGTTCGGGGTATCGGCATTGGCGATATTGGCGGCAATAAGCTCCTGCCTTTGCGCACGCACGCGAAGAGCGGACTGCTGAAATGCCAGTGCTGCATCTAGTCTGTTCATGTGTACTGACCTCCTGTTTCGATCCGGCTTAAAGTTTTCACCCAGCTCAGGTTTTTACCTGGCTCAAGTTTTCACTTAGTGCAGCCGTTATCTATGATGAGGGCGAGTGTAGAGCGCGACAGTCAACTTCAATCAGAGGAGTAAAGGGGGAAATGTCGTCTTTTTCCACCATTTACTTTTGTCCCGGCTACGTAGAATGCAGGCTGTATCTTTCTCCGCAGTCGAGGAACGCATCATGGCAAGTCATTCTATCGTAAAGCAATTTTTGGCATTCTGCACAGGAATATTGCTCCTGGCTGGCAGTGCGCTTTCCCACGCTGAAGCGATGCCGAATACTGACCAGACGCAGAACCTGACCTCCATCCGCAAAAAGGTCGAAGAATTCCTGACCGTGCAGACCGCCGGTTATCCCGGTCGTGTCACCGTCACTGCCGGTGCCATAGACAATAATCTCAAGCTCGCCAAATGCCCGGCGCTGGAAGTGTTCATGCCGCAGGGTAGCCGTGCCTGGGGCAAGACCAATGTCGGTGTGCGCTGCAATGCGCCCGCCTGGACCATCTACATGCAGGCCACAGTGAATGTGGTGGGGCAGTATCTGGTGGCGGCCGCGCCGCTGGCCCAGGGCCGGGTGGTGGATAGCGGTGACCTGCTATTTGAAAGTGGCGATCTCGCCCAGCTGCCTCCCGGTATCTTTACCGATCCCGAGCAAGCCATTGGCCGCATCGTTAATATTTCCATGAATGCCGGTACCGTGCTGCGCCAGGAGATGCTGAAAGCGTCACCTGTCGTACAGCAAGGTCAAACGGTGACGCTGATTACGCGAGGCAAGGGTTTCAGTATCAGCGCCGAAGGCCACGCACTCAATAATGCTACCGATGGCCAGCTGGTGAGGGTCAAGGTCGCCAATGGGCAGGTAGTAAGCGGGATTGCCCGCAATGGTGGAAAAATTGAAGTCAGTTTTTAAGCATGTGTTTTTGCGTCGAATGAATGTAAAGGCTGGCAAGAGCCGTTTCAAACTTGCCGATCGGTGTTAAAGTTTAAGAAAACCCTGCCGATATGAGCCTTATAGAAGGCAAGATGCACACACATTCATGCATGAGGAAAAACCATGAAGATCAATGACTCCATCCAGAAAACCACTGGGTTGGTGACCGAGAAGATCGAATCCGGCACCGCAAAGAAAACACCGGCAGCGGCAGTGGGTGGCGCAACCGCCACCGAAAGCGTCACGCTTTCACCACTGTCCTCGCAATTGCAATCCCTGGAAGCACGGATTGCGACGCAGACGGTATATGACACAGATAAGGTAGACGCCATCAAGACGGCGATTACCAACGGCCAATTCCAGGTCGATTCCGGCAAGGTTGCCGATGGCCTGATTGAAACCGTTAAGGATTTATTAACTTCAGCCAAATCGTGAGATAACCATGAGCACAAGCATCTCGTTCGAGCAGGATAGCCAACTGGTCAATCAATTGATCGTTTTATTATCCCGTGAACAAGCCAGCCTGGTGAGAGCCAATATGGACGAGATCGAGCAGATTCTTGATGAGAAGGCGCATCTGCTCAGCGAGCTTGGTAGCACGGTACAAAAGCGTCACGACGCCCTGGTGAAACTGGGCTTCGAAGGCAGCGAAAAAGGCATGGCAGATTGGCTGGTAGCCCAGAAAACTGCGGCTGTGCAGCAATCGTGGATGCAGTTTCACAAAATGCTGGTGCAAGCCCAGGAAATGAACCGTGTGAATGGCGTGCTGATCAACAAGCACTTCAGTCGTAATGAACAGTTTCTCAATGCGCTGCATGCGCATCACTCACCTGGCCAGATGTATGGTGCCAACGGCCAGGCCACGACGCAAAGTTATCTGCGGAGTGGATTACAGGCCTAGCGAACTTCCAGTTCCTCCAGAGGCGTTAAGTGTAGTTAACGCCCCGCCGCCCCGATGGGCGGTTTTTTTTTGCCTGCGGATGCTGATCCGCCTGGTTTACTGACCCTCGCTGTCTTGCTTGCTGCCTTCTTGCGCCTGGTGATACTGGTGGGCAAGCTTGGGCACGATATGCAGGATGGCATACGCCAGAATCGCGCTCAGGATGGCGGTGGACTCGCGGCCCAGGCCAGCGGCAACGCCGATGGCGGCCGTCATCCACAAGCCGGCGGCGGTGGTGAGGCCATGCACTTCGCCATCGTGTCCATGTTTGATGATGGTGCCTGCGCACAGGAAACCCACCCCGGCAATCACCCCTTGAACCACGCGGCTGATTTCAGCGTCGGTGAGACCGGCCTGTATTGGCACCAGCACAAACATCGCTGCGCCCAGCGCTACCAGCATGTGCGTGCGCATGCCGGCGGCCTTGCCGCGGAATTCACGCTCATAGCCCAAAAGCCCGCCCAGCATCGCGGCGATGCCCAGACGCAGAACCACGCGCGTGACCTCGGCCCCGTTGGGCAGGTCGGAAAACTCGGCCATGATGGTGTTTATGACTTCGTGCAGCAGGCTATCCATCCGGTTTCCTTCGTCTTACTTGCTAGCCAGGCTGACGCTACGCCCGCTGGCGGCGGCTTCCAGCGTCGCGACAATCGCGCGGCAATTGGCCCTGGCATCCTGCAGGCTCAGTAGTGGGGTTTTATCGTTGAGCACACAGTCGCTGAAATGGGCGATTTCCAGATTGAAGTGGTTGCTGGGCGCGTAGGTTTCGACGTGTTTTTGACCGTCATCGGTCCACCAGCTGATCAATGGCACATCGCTGGTGCCTGGCAGTTGCCACACGGTATGGCAGATCAGCGAGCCTTTGTTGCCGACAATACGGTATTCGGACTGGCGACTGCATTCAAAGCTCACATCAAAATGCCCGCGTTTGCCATCGCCAAAGTCGAGGATGCCGCTGGCAGAAATATCGGCGCCGCTTTCGGCGTATTTGGCCATGGCCGATACGGCGAGGGGCTCGCTGCCAAAGCAGTGGCGCAGGGTATGGATGGCATAAGGGCCCACATCCCACATGGCACCGCCGCCATTGGCGGTGTCTTTTGCCAGGCGATAAAGCCGGGCAGGGCGCATCAGGAATGAAAAGCTGGCGTGCGCATAGCGGATTTCGCCCAATACCCCCGAGGCCACAATCTCTTGCACGCGCTGGTGCTGCGGGTGAAAGCGATACATAAAGCCTTCCATCACCTTGAGGTTTTTTGCCTGGGCAGCGGCTTCAATGGCGTTGATGTCCTCTACCTTGAGTGCCATGGGCTTTTCGATCAGCACATGCTTGCCTGCGGCCAGTGCCTTCAGCGCCCATTCGGCGTGCTCGTCATTGGCCATGGGCAGGTAGACGGCTTCCACACGTTCATCCTGCAGCAGTGCTTCCAGGTTATGGTAAAGCGAGATACCGGGCGTGCCGGGCGCGTATTTTTTCAGGGTTTCGGCCGCGGCATCGGGACGGCGGCTGGCAATCGCAACCAGTTCGGCATTGGGCGCTGCCACGATGGCAGGCAACAGGCGTTCATTGACTCTGGCAGCACCCAGAATGCCCCAGCGCAGGCGAGAACTTGAGCTCATGTACAGGCCTTATGGTGATAAGTGAAGCGTTGAATGATGGCAGAATTCGGGGGCCGCGGCTAGCTGAGCCGTGAGCGGTGGCTAGTTGGCGGCGGGTTTGCTGCTGGCTGCAGCTGGCGGTTTGGCTGACGCCGGTGCTGGTGCCGCTGCCGGCGTAGCGGTGGCTTCCGGGGCATTGCTTGCCTCGGGTGCGGGTGGCGCTGTTGGCCGGATGACCGTCGTTTTGTCAGGGGTAATCTCGGAAACATCGGTCTGATTGGGCATCAGCGAGTCGTAAAGAATCATGATGGAAACGCGACGGTTGCGCGCCCGGCCCAGTGGCGTGCTGTTGTCCTCCAGCGGTTGCGAGGCGCCAAAGCCCACGGCGCTCAGGCGTTTCTCATCCAGGCCGCTATCCTGCAGCATGCGTACCACGCTGCTGGCGCGCATGGCGGACAGCTCCCAGTTGGAGTAAAACTTGTCGTTATGGATGGGCACATTGTCGGTGTGGCCTTCCACCTGAATCGCATGGTTATTGGCTTTCAGTGCCTGCGCGATTTCGTTGAGCGGACCGCTGGCGATGGGTTGCAGCTCGGAGGCGCCGGGCGCAAACAGCAGGCTGTCGTGGATATCCACCCGCACGCCGCGGTTGTTCTGCATGACTTTGATCTTGCCTTCCAGCACCATGGGGGCCAGGTGGTTGGCGAGATTGTTCGCCATGGCGGTCATGGCTTCGCGTTCACGGCGTTGTTTGTCGTTGCGGCGGGCGAGTTCCAGCGGACGGATGAACGATGGCTGCCCATACAGGCCCTTGATATTGGCATGCTCGTTGTTGCCATCGGGCGGGTTGTTGAGTTGGGGCGTGTTTTCGCCGGTGAAGGCGGTGCCCAGAGAAGATGTCAGCTGCTCGTACTTGCCCTGATTGACCGAGGAGATCGCGTACATGACCACAAAAAACGCAAACAGCAGGGTGATGAAGTCAGCATAGGACACCATCCAGCGTTCCTTGTTGTCCTCGTCTTCCTCTACCTGTCTTCTGCGCATGGATAGGGTTCCGTATCAGCGCATGTAGCTGTTGAGGCGCTCTTCCACCACGCGCGTATGGTCGCCTTGGGCGATGGATACCCAGGCATTCATGAGCATTTCGCGCCGGCTGGCCTCTTGCAATACGTAAGCCTTGAGCTTGCTGCCTATGGGCAGGAACACAATATTGGCGAGGCCCACGCCATAGATCGTGGCGACGAATGCCACCGCAATGCCACTGCCCAGACGGCTGGGGTCGGACAAATTTTCCATCACATGAATCAGGCCCAGCACCGCCCCCAGAATGCCAATGGTAGGCGCGTAGCCGCCGGCGGAATCCCAGATTTTGGCGGCGCTGCGGTACTGGCTTTCGTAATAGTAGATATCAATGGCGCAGATTTCGCGGATCTTGTCAGCGGCGATGCCGTCGATCAGCAGGCGCAGGCCTTTTTTGATAAAGGGGTCAGTTTCGTTATACAGCTGGGCTTCGAGCTTGAGCAGGCCATCGCGGCGGGCGGTGTGGCTCCAGCCGATGATGCGGCGACTGAGTTCTTTTCGGTCATCCACCGGTGGTTGCACGATCCAGCGCAGCAGCATGATACCCAGCTTGAAATTGGCAGGTTTGCTTTGCAGCAGGACGGCACCAAAGGTGCCAAAAACCACAATCAGGAAAGCCGCAGGCTGAATCAGCGAGGCAACCTTGCCGCCTTCAATAGCTTGCCCCAACAGAATGCCGAAAATGGCGAGTAAGATGCCGCCTAGGCTGCCCCAGTCCATAATTGCTCTTTCATGTAAGCGCGTAATCGAGCAATGGCTTGACTATGCAACTGGCAGACCCGTGATTCTGAGACATTCATCACGGCGCCAATTTCTTTGAGGTTAAGTTCTTGTTCGTAGTACAGACCCATTAAAATCTGTTCGCGCTCGGGCAGGTTTTCAATTGCTTCAATCAGGGTTTCCCGGAAATTGCTGTCGAGCAGGCCTTTGATCGGGTTGCCTGAGTCATCCTGCAGAAAGCGGTCCAGAAAGTGGTCGCCGCCTTCGGATTCATGAAAATCTTCGTAGTAGAGCAACTGGTGGCCGCTGCATTCGCCCAGCATGTCGTAGTAATCATCCAGCGACATCTTGAGTTGCTTGGCGACTTCGCCTTCGGTCGGTGGCCGTCCCAGCACTTGTTCCAGCTGGTTGATGGCACCTTCCACATCGCGCATGTTCTTGCGGATGCTGCGCGGCAGCCAGTCGGCATTGCGCAGCTCATCTATCATGGCGCCGCGTATGCGCTGGGCTGCGTAGGTTTCAAACTGGGCGCCATGCGTATCTTCATAACGATTGATCGCATCCAGCAGGCCCATCATGCCGGCCTGCACCAGGTCGTCCAGCTCCACGCTGGGCGGCAGCTTCGCCTTCAGCTGATAGGCCAGCTTCTTCACCAGCGTGGCATGCTGGTGCAGCAGGCTATCTTTCTGATTGGGTTTTCCCGTGGCCGTATACATACTTTCCTTGCTTGGGCACCTTGTCGTTTAATAGTGTGAGATGGATCACAAGCATTGCTTGCCGACATTCTACACCCGTGCCGCGCGAGCGCCAGCCCGCCTGCGGTTGCGCATATCAATCCGATATGTGCAACCGTGCCTGAGCCGAGGCTGCGGCAGTGTCTTGCCCTGCGTATTGTGGCCTGGCCTTACAGCGTGATCGAAGTGCGCTGAATCTCTGCCAGTATCGCCTGCCGGTAGTCCAGCTTGCGCGCCAGTGCCTTGAAGGCAGCCGAGGCTTGTGCCATTGGAAATGCATCAATGACTACGCGCCCCAGTTTTTCTGCCCGGCTCAGGTGCTCATCCGCCGGGATCGCCCCCATGAACTCCAGGTCTATCTGCATGAAGCGGCGTGCTACCTGTGCAATGTTCTCAAACACCAGCATGGCCTGGGCCTGGCTGGCGTTGCTCACCACAATACCGAAAGAACGTCGCCCCAGCTGGCTGCATACCTGCTTGATGAGGATATAGGCCTGCTTGATCGACTCCGGATCGCGCGTGAGTTGAATCACAATTTCGCCATCGTTGAGCGATTGTAATGGCAGAGCGTTATTATTTAAAACAGTATCGACCAACACGATGTCATATTCCTGCGCCAGCTTGCCGAAGATACGGTCCAGCTGCAGGCCTTCTGCCTGCTGGAACTGCATGCTGCCCTGCTTGGGCAAGAGACGGCTGATGCGATAACCCTGCTCGGAAAACTTTATCGCCTTGTTCAAAGGCACGCGCTGATTGGCAACTTCCAGCAGGCTGGGGGTATTGCCCAGCTTGTAATGGGTCAGGGCATCGCCGGTATTGGCGGTGGCGTGCACGATGATGACATTGTTGCCATCATCCTGAATCGAGGCGCCGAGATTCTTGATCAGTCTGGCCTGGGCATTGCCCGGCATGGCGGATAACACCGACACGATACGGGGCCGGGGGCCGGACATGATGCGCCGCAGACCAGCGGCTTGATCTTCGCGGAAACTAGACATGATCGGCTCCCATGCTCAGCTTGGTGGCGACTGGCGAGGTATTGCCCATCAGGAATGGCAGCTCGTTATGCTTGAACTGGAAGGATGACGTGTTCTGCGCGCCAGCGCGGAAAGCGCGATGGATCAGCAGCTTTTTATTGGCGACATGCAGGTCTTCCGGCACGCGCTGACCATTGGCCACGTAATACAGGCGCAGTTTTTCGCGGATGATCACATCCAGCGCGCTGCCGATGGTGGCGGCTTCGTCCAGCTTGGTGATGATGCAGCCATCCAGCTGCTTGACCTTGTAAGCACGCACCACATCGGTCAGTGTTTCGCCGGTGTTGGTGGCGTTGAGGCACAACAGCTTCTTGATCGGCTGGCGGGTGCTGGACAGCATGGCGATCTGCTCGGCCACCATGCGGTCTTTCTGGCTGACGCCCACGGTATCAATCAGGATGGTGTGCTTGCCCTTGAGTTCTTCTAGGGCAATTTTCAGGTCGGCTTCGTCTTTCACCGCATGCACCATCACGCCCAGAATCTTGCCGTAGATGCGCAATTGCTCATGACCGCCAATCCGGTAAGCATCGGTCGTGATCAGGCCCAGCTTGCCAGGGCCATGCTTCATGACAAAACGTGCGGCCAGCTTGGCGGTGGTGGTGGTCTTGCCGACACCGGTTGGCCCGATCAGCGCAAACACGCCACCGCGATTGAGGATTTCATCTTCATTGGGGATGGCCTGCAGGTTCTTTTCCAGAATCGATTGCACCCAGGTGTTGGCTTCGGCGCTGGTGCGATGATCTGGCATGTTTTCGGCAATCTGGCGCGACAGCGCAGCACTGAAGCCTGCGGACAGCAGCATGTTCAGTGTGTTGGATTTGACCGGGTCACGGTGCTGGATATTGCCCCAGGAGATTTCCACCAGTTGCGATTCGATCACGCTGCGCATATTGCGGATCTCGTTCAGCATGTCATTGATCTGCTTGTTGGACTGTGGCGCGGCTGCTTGCGCTGGCGTGGTGGTGACCTTGGGGCGTGCCGTGGTGGTAGGTGCAGGCTCGGTACGCACGGCGCGATAAGGTTCGGCTTCGGGCGCAGCCTGACGCACAGGAGGACGTGCCTGGCGTGCGGCGGGGCGGGCCTGCGCAGCTTGCAGGGGCTCCATGGCAGGCGCTGCACGGCGCTTGCTGCTTTGCACCGGGGTATCATCGGACATGAAGGAGGCCATGTCTTCTTCCTTGAAGGCCAGGATCTCGTTACCCCCGTTGACCGCACGGTTAGACAGGATAACGGCATCCTCACCCAGGCTTTTACGGACCATGGCTAATGCTTCGCGGGAACTCGATGCGAAAAAGCGTTTGATGTTCATGCTTGACCTCCAATAAGGCTAGTGACACGGATAGTTTTTGAATCAGGAAGCTCTTCATGCGACAACACACGAAGATGCGGAATAGCACGGCGCAGGAATTTCGACAGGGCAGAGCGCAACGGACCCGGTACCAGCAGCACAGGCGTCATGCCCAGTTGCTCCTGCTTGCGGGTAGCGGCTTCGGCCTGTTTGGACAGGGTTTCAGCCAGGCCAGGCTCAATGGCAGCACCGCCTGCATTGCTGCTGCTCAAGGCTTGCATCAACAGGCGTTCCAGCTGGTTATCCAGCGCCATGACAGAGACTTCATTACCGTTGGGGAACAGCTGCTGCACGATGGCGCGGCCCAGCTGCACGCGGACAAAGGTAGTCAGCTCGCTTGGGTCTTGTGTGCGTGAGGCGTATTCGGACAGGGTTTCGACGATGGTGCGCATATCGCGGATGTGCACGCCTTCGCTCAGCAAGTTCTGCAATACCTTCTGCACCACGGACAATGGCAATTGCTTGGGCACCAGGTCTTCGACCAGCTTTGGCGAATCCTTGCCAATATGGTCCAGCAGCTGCTGGACTTCCTGGCGGCCCAGCAAGTCAGCGGCATTGGTGGTGATGATGTGATTCAGGTGGGTAGCCACCACGGTGCTGGCATCCACTACGGTATAACCCATGGCCTGGGCCTGATCACGCACTGTGGATTCCACCCAGATGGCAGGCAGGCCAAAGGCCGGGTCGGTGGTGGCGGTGCCAGGCAGGGTGCCACTGACCATGCCAGGGTTGATCGCCAGAAACTGACCATGGTTGGATTCGCCGCTGCCGACCTCAACACCTTTCAGGGTGATGCGATAGCCGGAAGGACGCAGCTCCAGGTTGTCGCGTATGTGCACGGTAGGAGCGAGGAAGCCGACTTCCTGGGCGAATTTCTTGCGCAGGCCTTTGATGCGTTTCAAGAGATCGCCACCCTGGGCTTTGTCGACCAGCGGAATCAGGCGATAACCCACTTCCAGCCCGATGACATCGACCGGGAGCACATCATTCCAGCTAGCCTCTTCAGGCTCGCCGGTAGGAACAGGTGGCGGTGCCACCACAGGGTCTTCTGCGCTCTTCTTTTTCTCGGCCACGAAATAGGCCAGACCGGCAAGCAGGGCACCCAGCGTGAGGAATGCAAAGTGTGGCATGCCAGGAATAGCGCCCATGCTGCCGATAATGGCGGCGGTGACATAAATGACCTTGGGGTTGGAGAACAGCTGGGTCACCAGTTGTGTGCCGACGTCTTCCGTATTGGCGACGCGGGATACCACCACACCGGCCGCCACAGAAATCACCAGCGAAGGAATCTGCGCGACCAGACCGTCACCAATCGCCAGCAGGGTGTAATTCTTGATGGCATCGGCAAAGGCCATGTCGTGCTGCACCATGCCGACGATCAGGCCACCGACGATATTGATGACCGTGACCAGGATGCCAGCGACGGCATCGCCCCGTACATATTTGCTGGCACCGTCCATGGCGCCGTAGAACTCGGCTTCCTGACCGATCTCGGAACGGCGGCGGCGGGCTTCATCTTCACCGATCAGGCCGGCATTCAGGTCGGCATCAATCGCCATCTGCTTGCCGGGCATCGCGTCCAGGGTAAACCGGGCGCCCACTTCGGCAATCCGGCCAGCACCCTTGGTCACCACGGTAAAGTTGATGATGGTCAGGATCACGAACACCACGATACCCACGGTGTAGTTACCGCCAATCAGGAAGTGGCCGAAGGCTTCGATCACTTTACCTGCAGCATCCGGACCGGCATGCCCCTCGGTCAGCACCACGCGGGTGGAAGCCACGTTCAATGACAAGCGCAGCATGGTGCTAACCAGCAGCACGGTCGGGAAGGCGATGAAGTCCAGTGGCTTGGATGTTTGCAGGCCTATCATCAGCACCATGATGGACAGGGCGATGTTGAAGCTGAACAGCACATCCAGTGCGATGGCAGGCAATGGCAGAATCATCATCGCCAGCAACATGACGATCAGCAGCGGGGCGGCGATGGTGCGGCCGCCCAGATGACTCAGGATATCCTTGAGGGCAAAGTTGTTCATCAGGCTGTTACCTCAGTCAGCTTGTGATGGGGATCCAGTGCATCCGGCACATCCAGTTGGGTCGGTGTTTCAGGGCGGAAGCCGCCATGCTTGTTGAAGGCGCGCATCTGGAACACATAAGCGATGATCTCAGCCACGGCGGAATACAGTGCCTGAGGAATTTCATCGCCCAGCTCGGTGTGGGCATAAAGCGCCCGTGCCAGCTTGGGGGATTCCAGCGTCATGATCTTGTGCTCGGCGGCCACTTCACGAATCTTCAGGGCCACGGCATCGGCACCCTTGGCAATCACCACCGGTGCACGCATGCCCAACTCCTTATATTGGATAGCCACGGCGTAGTGGGTCGGGTTGGTGATGACGACATCCGCCTTGGGGATTTCCGACATCATGCGGCGGCGGGCAATCTCACGCTGTTGCTGACGGATACGTGCCTTGATCTGCGGGTTGCCTTCGGATTCCTTGGACTCCTGCTTGACCTCTTCCTTGGTCATCTTCAGGTTATTGGCATAGGTAGTGAGCTGGTAGGGCACATCAATCGCGGCAATCAGCACCAGGGCGCCCACAATGAAAAAGAAGCTTTTCAGCAGCATGTCTTCCACTTCGGCGATGCTGGTGTGCAAGGGCAACAGGGCAAGCGAGAGGATGGTGTCGACATCATGTGCTACCACGACATACGCCACCGAGCCCACCAGTATGGTTTTGCCCACGGCCTTGAGCAGTTCCACCAGGGCATTTTTGGAGACCATATTGCCCAAACCACTGACGGGGTTGAGGCGGTTGAATTTGGGCACAAAGGCCTGATTGCTGACGTTCCAGCCACCAATGAGGGTAGGGGCGGCAATCGCCATGATGAACAGCAAACCTGCCAGCGGAGCAAAGGTGATTAACAGACTATATATAGAGTCGGAAATTTTCATGAGCAGCAGATTGCTGTCATAGGCCAGGGCGCGCTCAAAATGCAGGCTGCCGCCCATGGTGTGCTTGAGCGCATCACCAAACTGCGAACTCATCATGGCAATGCCCATGCCGCCAGCCAATAACATTGCACAGGTCACGAACTCGCGTGAGCGGGGGACATTACCTTCCTCGCGCGCCTTTTCGAGGCGCTTGGGCGTCGCCGGTTCTGTCTTTTCTAAATCGCTGTCTTCAGCCATTTCGTGTCCTGTGTGCCGTGTGTGTGATGGGGATGTGCGGTCCCGCTGACATGGAGCACATTATCAGTGGCTGACCCCATGGAGCATTCCATGAATAAAAGGGGTAAACCCATGCTTAATTCCAATGGCGATGGTGGACTTGAGAAGATTCAGTACAGATTTTTAAAAAAATTGAAAATAAAAATATATATAAAACAAATACATATTAATTTTATTAAAAATAATTTAAAAAAATCCTAAAGTTTTCCTGAAGCCAGCCGATAGACCATTTGTGTGATACGGATTAATGCGTCTTCAAGGGGTTGGCGGCGCGTAGTGCGTATGTTGGTGTGTGTAGCAGCAGCCTGGCTTTAGGGATTTTTTAATAAAATTAGGTTAATTGAAACAATGAGTTATCAAATTAATTCTAATTTTTTAAAAAAATCCCTAAAGTTTTTAAAAGCCGGGCCGATAAATCCTTTGTGTGTAGTCCAGTAGTGTGTGTGGTGGTGTGGTTTGTTGAAGTGTGTGGCTTTAACAAATCTGACAATCGTAAACTTGTGTAAGGTTGTGTAAAAATTAAGGTTTTTATAAACAACAACTTATCAAATTGTTTATGATGCATTCCAGGTAAGCGCTAAAGTTTTTCTCAGGCGTGCCGTAATGGAAGTGTGTGTAGTAAATCGTGTGTGTGTCAGGCTGCTTTTAGCGCCTACCCGATGTGTGCAGTAAAGTAGTAAAGCTTATAGCTCTTTGATTTTAAAAGGCTTAAGCTCAAAATCAGTCAAGTATCCCAGCCGGATGTAGGCGTTTGTAAGACAAACGCCTACATTTGCGCGTCTTCGCGTCTTACGCAAAAAACCGACAGACTCCAGTTATGCCCGCATCCCTTTAGGTTCAAAGTACGTCTCACGCGCCCCACACACAGCGCACACACACACGAGGGACCCAAAATGACTGAAAAAGACATGATGTCTGACATCAAAGACGCCAACCTGAGCTACCTGATGCTCGCCCAACAAATGATTCGCTCCGACAAGGCTTCCGCCATCTTCCGTCTGGGCGTCAGCAAAGAAATCGCGGATGTTCTGGAAAGCCTGACTACCGCTCAATTGCTCAAACTCTCCAGCACCAACATGATGCTTGCCCGCTTTCGCTTCGACGACTGCGCCATTCTGAACATGCTGACCAGCTACACCAAGGATCGTCACCTTGCCAGCGCGCATGCCGCCATCCTGATGGCAGGCCAGGCGCCTGAGGCAATGGCTTAAGGTTTTTGGAAAGCGCCGCTCCGGCAAATTGATCAAGAAGGCAGGCATTATCATGGAAAAGAAAAGCGTAGTTAACGAAGCACAACAAATCCAGTTGGCGATACAGCTGATCACGCTGGGCGCACGGTTGCAACTGCTGGAATCGCAGACGACCTTGTCCCGTGAGCGCCTGATCAAGTTGTACAAGGAGCTGAAAGGCGTATCGCCACCCAAGGGCATGCTGCCGTTTTCCACCGACTGGTTCCTGACCTGGCAGCCCAACATTCACTCCTCCATGTTCCTGAATATTTACAATTTCATGCGGGAACATACGGATGTGAACGGCATAACCGCCGTGATCAAGGCCTACCAGCTGTATCTGGATGAAACCGGTACCGAAGATCCCGAAACTGCCGTGCTGTCGCTCACCCGCGCCTGGACTCTGGTAAGATTTGTCGAGAGCAAGATGCTCAAGCTGCAAGCCTGCAGCTGCTGCGGCGGCCACTTTGTGGTGAATGTGTATGACTTGAATCAACACTTTGCCTGCAGCTTGTGCCATGTACCATCGCGTGCTGGCAAAACCAAAAAAACCAGGGAAATGGCTGCCGCCTGAGGCGCCGGGCAAATTCGCGCTGTTGAGGTATCACCACACCGCCAGTGAATAGCGCCCCGCGCGCCAGGGCGCTTGATCGGGGGTAGGGTGAATTACGCAAACAAGCAACATCAACAGCAAGCGACATTACCCCGAGAGGTATTTGCCTGCGCAGGCTCAAGCCATGTCGTGGCGCCTGCCATCCGGCCGGGTGATTTTCTGTCAGCTGACAGTCATTGTCCCTTGTTCATCACCCCGTCTTTTCTAAACCTGCCTGGCGTTCTCCATGGCATCTGAATCTCCTCGTGTATTGCCCGCAACCCTTGCCTTGCTGATACAACTGGGCATGCTGGGCATCAATTTACTCATTGCCTTGCTGTTTGGCCAGCTCACCGGGCGCGTATATCCCTTCTGGTTGCTGGTGCTGATACAAGCGGTAGGAGCTTATGTATTGGCCCGACTCTGGGGCATGGCCTCGTGGTGGCGCCTCATCCATCTCTTTTTTTCGCTGGTCGTCTGGCTCATGGTGCAGCTGCATCTTCCCAACTGGGTGTACCTGGCTGGATTCTTGTTTAGCCTGATGCTGTTCTGGACCACATTTCGCACACAGGTACCGTTTTACCCCTCCTTTCCGGCAGTGTGGCGGCAAGTGCTGGCGTGGATGCCAGCGCGGCAGGGCTTGCGCATGATTGATATAGGCAGCGGGCTCGGTGACATGGCCATGCACATCGCCAAGGTGCGCCCCGACTGCCAGATGCTCGGCATTGAAGTGGCCCCGCTGCCATGGCTGATCAGCCATGCGCGTGGACGCTGGCGCAGATCCTCCGCCCGCTTTGTGCTGGGGGATTACCACAAGCTGGACTTTCGGGAATTTGATGTGGTGTTTGCCTATCTGTCACCCGCGGCCATGCCCGCGCTGTGGCAAAAGGCGAGTGCCGAGATGCAGCCGGGCAGCCTGCTGATCAGCTATGAATTTGAAATACCGGGCCTACCGCCCGCATTGCAGCAGCCTATTGGTGAAACGGGGAAAGTGCTTTATGGCTGGATCATGCCGGGCATGTGAGCTCACTATTGATCGCGAAGCAGCCGCCTGTTGCCAGACATCACAATCGGGTTGCCGGAGGCTGGGCATCGTGCGCCATACTTGATGATACCCAGCCTGCTTTAACCTAAAAATCCATGGTGGCCGATAGCATTACGGTGCGCGGCTGGCCAAGATATAACCAGCTGCCGGAGCTGCTGCTCCAGTAGTCGCGACCAAACAGATTCTGTATTCCCAGTCTCAGGACCAATGGCCGTTCGGCCGCGGTGGTTTTGTAGCGAGCACCGACGTCCCAGCGAGTCCAGCCCGGAATGCTGCGTGTATTGGCTTCATCCAGATACTGGGCGCTGGTTGACATCATGCGGGCGGTGAGGGTCATGCCTGGCACCAGCGAAAGATCATATTCGCTGCCCAGGTTCAGCTGCCAGCGCGAGACGTTGGGCGCGGTGTTGCCGTCATAAGCGTCGCTGCTCGCATGCGTGAGTTTGGGCTGGATGTAAGTCGCCCCGCCAAGCAGGCGCACGCCCTGAACTTCGCCGAACACATTCAGCTCAATACCGCGATTGCGTTGTTCTCCTCCTACCTGGTAGGTCGAGGTGCCATCGCCATTGGAAACCGTCAGCCCGCTTGGTTTTTCAATCTGGAAGGTGCTAAGCGACGTAGTGAAGCGGCCAAAATCGTATTTCACCCCGACTTCGTGTTGCTTGGTCTTCACCGGAGGGAACACCTTGCCTGCATTGGTGGTGCCGATAGGCGCAGTGTCGCCTTGCGTCAGCCCTTCTATGTAATTGCTGTAGATGGACCAGTTTGCACCGGGTTTCCACACGGCAGCCAGCACCGGAGTCACGGCATGCTTGTCATAGGAGGTGGTGCTTTCCCCGGTGCTGCTGTAGTCAATCACTTCTACGCGCTGATAACGTCCCCCCAGGGTAACGGTGAGTCTGTCATCAAGAAAGCCCAGGGTGTCGGCCACGGCCAGAGATGGCAGCTGCAGGCGGTTGGTCTTGTCCGGGTGGGAGTCCATGCCGGCAGTGGATGGGCGGCTAACACTGGGCGGGTTGTAGATGTTGGTAGCAAAACTGCTGAAGCCATAATAGTCGGCCGTATAGCCGCTATCTTTCATCAGGTAGTTGGCGCTGATGTTGAGCTGATGGCTAACCGCGCCCGTGCTGAAATTGCCACGCACACCGCCCTGTGCAGTGCGGTAATTCGTCCAGTTGGGCCAGTAGTACACGGTGGCTTGCGCATTGCCCTGGGCATCGGCCACGCTGACGTCGGTGGAAAGATAACTCGAGATGGTATTGCTGCCGCCTGCTGCGCCGTAGAGGGTCCAGGTGGGGGTGAGGTCATACTCGGCTTTTGCCAGCAGATAATTGCTTTTGGAGTTGGCATACTCCCAATCCTGGGCAATCCGTTTTTTGGCGCTGGGCGGAGAGGGGATGGTGATGCCGTCGGCAATGCCGAAACCAGCTGCGCCCTGAGGAGCTTCGTTGTTCATGGTCTGATGCCCGGCATCCAGCGATGCCCGCAGACGATTGCCGCGGTAATCAATGCCGATGGTGGCTGCGCCCAGTTCAACCGATTGCCCGGCGGTGGCATTTTTGCCGTCGCGATATACGCCATTGAAGCGGATGCCCCAGGCATTATCCTCGCCAAAGCGCCGCCCGATATCGACATGACCACCGAAGTTGCTATTGGACATATAGGTGGCCGTCAGTCGGGTCAGGGGTTTGTCATCCGCCCGCTTGGGTACCATATTGATGGTGCCGCCGACAGCTCCGCCCGCGCCTGGCGCCATGCCGTTCAGGAGGGCGCTCGGGCCTTTCAGCACCTCGATGCGCTCCGCCATCTCTACCGGGGCAGCGCGATTGGATGCGATGCCGCTGATGCCATCAAACAGCACGGAATCCTGAACCGAAAATCCGCGTATCAGGAAAATATCCCCGCCAGCGGCCGCGTTGGTCAGGCTGTAAGACACCGTGCGCACGGAAGGGTCGTTGAGCACCACATCCGCAGCGGTGATCGCCTGCTGGTTTTCCATCAGTTCGGCGGTGTAACTCGTGGTGTTGAATGGCGTATCCAGCACATCCTTGTTGCCCAGCAGTCCCAGACGGCTGCCACGGGCGACCTGGTCTCCAGCATAGGCGGCGGGCAAGCCATCAGGCCGTTCTGCATTTGCTGTGACGGCCACAAGCGGTAAGGTAGACACGTCATCCTTGCGCGTGCTTGCGGCTTTGACCGCTACCGCCCGCATGCCATAACTGCCATCGGCCTGCCGGTATGCCTCAAGCCCGCTTCCGGCCAGCAGCCTTGCCAAGCCATCCTCCACATTAAAATTACCCTTCAATCCCTCGCTGGTCTTGCCTTCGATTATCTCGCCAGCCCCGACCAGGTATATCCCGGATTCGCGCGAAAATCGGGTCAATGCGACGCTGAGCGGCCCGGCGGGAATGTCATACGTGCGCAGGCTCTGGGCGCCGCTGGTTTGTGCGTGGGCTGGAGGCGCCCATACGCCAAGGGCGAGCGCGCCCTCGAGCATGAGCAGGTGAATGGCGAATGCCAGTGGGCGCATCTTGGGGAAGCGTGCGGCAGTCGCAGGTGAAGCAGGCTTGGTCTGGTCGTGGTGATACATCAATGCATATCCTTCAGCGTTAAGGGTCTGGAAAAAGCGAAGACCCTTACGGCACGGATCGTTTGGCTACCTTGACGCATCGCGGCCATTGCCACGGGAGGTCATCTTGAGGATGGCGGGAATTCAATGATGAAAGGGGTCTTCTTGCTTGGTATAACCATTGGCAAAGCAAAACCCGGAACTATATTTTGCAAATATTTTTTCAGCGCGCGGATTCCAGCGTTGTCCACCAGGGCAGCGGCTGCTCGACGCGGATGGGCAAGGCCGATGCCAGCATGCGCAATACGCGATCTGTGTCTTGCAGCGGGAAGCTTCCGTAGACCTTGAGTTCGGCCACGCCATCCGCCACACCAAGATGGCCTGACCGATAGCGGCGCAGTTCCTGCACGACGTTGTGCAATGGAATGTTATCGGCCACCAGAATGCCCTGCGTCCAGGCTTCCCGCGCAGCACCCGCCGTTGCCATGGCGGTAATGTCTGCGCGATCAAAGCGTGATTGCTGGCCTGCCCTTACTACGCGGCTGATGGCGCTTGACGCCGTGCGTATTTCCACCGCGCCCGCATACACGTCGAGCTGAGTGTGTGCTTCATCCAGATACACATTAAATCGCGTGCCCAGTGCCCGCATGCGGCCATGCGGTGTTTCCACCAGAAATGGTCGAGTTTCATCATGGGCGGTTTCAATGAACACCTCACCTTGTACAAGCTCTATGCGACGTTCACTAGCACTGAAGTGAACATTAAGGGCACTGGCTGTATTGAGCCAGAGCTGGGTGCCGTCGGCCAGGGTGAGGCTGCGCTGCTCCCCGGTGGGGGTGCGATGATCGGCTGTCCACGCCAGCATGCTTGCAGGCAACATGCTTTGGCGCCAGCTCAGCAAGCCCAGCGTGCCGCCGCTGGCGAGCGCGGCCAAGGTAATCAGTACGCGCCTGCGGGCATGCAGGCGTGCATGGGCCTTGGTCAGCGCATGGGCGGTTTGCCGTGGGTCAACGGTGGTGCGCAAGGGGTCAAGTCCGCGGCTGATGTCTTCCACATACTGCCAGGCGGCTTGATGTTCTTCGGCGGCGTGCAGCCACGCTTGCCAGCGGGCGGTCTCGTAGCTGCTGGCGCTGCCATCGCGCAAGCGGGCATACCATTCGGCAGCTTGGGTCAGCACGGCGTGCGAGGGGGCTGGCTGTAGATTGCTGGTAGGGGCGGGTTTCATGGATAACGATGAACGTATAACAACAAGCGCATCAGCTTGCAGGCTCGCTAGTCAACTCGCGCATGGTCTGCTGCGCGCGCAGCGTCAGACAGCCCAGCATCGCCTGTGCCACGTATTTTCGTACCATGCGGCCAGACACACCCAGCGCTAACCCGACTTCGTCGTCGGTCATGTCGCAGATAACGGCCAGCGTGAACGCGCGAGCGGCTTTGGGGGGCAGCTGGCCGAGCATGGCGGTGACTTCTTCCAGTGCCTGCAACACCATGGCCTGGCGTTCGGCAGAAGGGTGGTGCGTGGCAGGCATGGCTGCCAGTGTTTCCAGCCAGGCTTGCTCAATCTCGCGGCGACGCCACAAGTTGATGCATAGATGCTGTGCGGTAGTGCGCAGATAGGCTCTCGCTTCGGCCACGCTGTCAAAACGCCGTTGCGTGCGACCGCTGATCAGTCTGACAAAGGTGTCATGTGCAAGGTCGGCGGCATCGGCGCCGTTGCCCAGGCGACGGCGCAGCCACCCCTGCAGCCAGCCATGATGATGAACATAAAGATTTTCAAGAATAGAAGATGGCTGGCTCAATGGAGGATGCTCAACGGCAAATGAGAATTAATATCAATTATTGCCGAACAGAGGCCGATGCGCAACTCCCGGCCACAGGGAGATTACCTTTTCAGCAGATGGTATGCGAAAATCAGCACAGGGGCAGACAGCGCAAGCCAGGAAGCCCAGTGCCATATTCCAGTGCCCAGCAAGGCGGCCAGCAGGCCAAATGCAATCAGCACCGCCATCAGCAATGGCGCGCGCCAGATTTGCCAGGATGTTTTCATTTGGGCTCCTTCAGGTCCACGGCAAAATCCAGATGCAGCTGCTCCAGTTCGCTGATGCGTTTGTCGGTACGCTTGCGTCGGCCCCACCAAAGATAGAGACCGCTGCCCAGGACCACGATGGCGAACATATCGAAGAGGGTCCAGAGCATCTTCAGGGGAAGGCCGCCGTAATCGCCGAAGTGCAGGGGTTGGGATAACAGCAGTGTTTTGACATACCACGGCATATCGCGCGTATCGGTGAGCTCACTGGTCGTCGTGTCAATCAGGGCGGGCTTGAGCAGGCGCGATGTCAGCGGCGTATTGCCTTTCATAAAGACGGTGTAGTGATGGGGGCTGGAGAACATGCTGCCAGGGAAGGCCACAAAACTGGGATGCATGTCTGGCACGGCTTGGCGCGCAGTTTGCATGGCCTTTTCCAGTGATCCCGTGCTTGTCGGTGGCGGCAGGTTTTTATAGGGTTGCAGCATCTCGGCCATCTGGTCTTGCTGCCAGATGGCAATGATGATCTGGCTCAGCGTGTTGATGGAGCCAGTGATGCCGACAACCAGAACCCAGACAATGGTGACGATGCCAATCAGGTTGTGCACATCTAGCCACTTGAGACGCTGCGATTTTTCCTTGCGTACCGTACCAAAGTCCAGCTTTCTCATGAATGGCTGATACAGCACAATCCCGGAGACAACCGCTGCAACGAAGAGCAAGCCCATCAGCCCTAAAAACAAGGTGCCGGGCAGCCCGGCAAACATGTCGGTATGCAGCTTGAGCATGATGTACATGAAGCCTTTGTCCGGCGGTGGCACATCCAGTATGTTTGCGGTGCGGGAGTCGAGCAGCACCGTCTTGAATTCGTCAGGTGGCGTATCCATGCGTTCTGACATGGAGACCTGAGTGATATGCGGGTGTTCCTCCGCATCCCAGAACATGAACTGGATGACGTCGTTCGGGCGGGCTTGTTTGGCTGCCGTCACGATGGCGTCCAGGCTGGCATCCGGTGTATCGGCGGCCATCAACGGTGCTTCAACCACGCCGCTGAAGTGCTCGATTTCTTCATGAAAAATCAGCGGCAAGCCTGTCAGGCAGAGCATGAGCAGGAAAATGGTACATAGCAGGCTGGTCCACTTGTGGGTCAGGTACCAGAGACGGATGTTCATGAGGTTTCCTTCGTGACGCAGGTCATGACCGGGCTTGGTCTGTCATGACCTGCATGCGGAACTAGAAGTCTACTGTCGCGGACAGCAGCAGCGTGCGCGGCGCACCGATAAACAGGTAGCCCTCGTTGGAGGAGCCCCAGTAGCGCTTGTCGAACAGATTTTCGATATTGGCGCGCAGGGTCACCGGTTTGTCCTGAAGCACGGTCTTGTAGCGGGCGCCGATATCAAAACGGGTCCAGGCATCGATATCCAGATTGTTGGCGCTATCGACATACTGTTTGCTGGTATAAACCGTACGCGCATTGAGGCTCAGGCCTTGCACCGCCAGCACATCCCAGTCCGCGCCGAGGTTGGCTTGCACGCGCGGTACGGCAATGGCTTCGTTGCCATCATTGGTGCCACCTGCGGTGTTGTCCAGACGGCTGCGCGTGATCGCCATGCCGCCGAGCAGGCGCACATGGTCAACAATCTCGCCAAATACGTTGAACTCCAGGCCACGATTTTTCTGCTCGCCATCGACACTGAACGTGTTGTTGAAGGTGTAGCTCAGCGGTCTTTCAATCTCGAACAGGCTCACCGTCGTGGCGATCTTGCCCCAGTTGACCTTCACCCCCGCTTCCTTCTGACGGGTTTTGTATGGCGAGAATATCTCGCCGGCATTGCTGGTGCCTACCGGAGCGCGTTGACCTGGGCTCAGACCCTGAATGTAATTGGCATACAGCGAAATGTTTTCCCAGGGTTTGATGACGATGCCCGCCAACGGGGTCACCACGCTTTCATCGTAAGAAGGGCCATTGCGCGCGCCGGTGCCAAACTGGTAACTGGGAGTGTAAACATTCTGATGACGCAGCCCCAGCGTTAGCTGGATGCGGTCATCCAGAAAAGACAGCGTGTCCGCCAGCGCGTAGCTGGTCAGCGTAGTGCTGGCATATTTCGTGATATTGGTGTCAATGCCGTCGGTACTTGGCGTGTCGCTATATAAGGGCGAGTAAATATTGGAGTTTCTGCCAGAAAAAGCCGTATCGAAGAAGATGAATTGATCTTGCACGACGCGGGTGCTACCCAGCGAAAGGCTATGGCCAACGTTCCCGGTATTGAAGCGTGCCTTGACGCCAGCTTCGATGGAGCGTGATTCGATATGGAAAAGCTGCCAGGCGGGCGAGGAGGTGAAATTGCCATTATTGCTGGTCAAAACAGGGTTGCCGGCGATAGCGTCCATTTCGCTCTTGCGGGTGCCATAGCCGCCATAAACCGTCACCTGGTCTGTCAGATCATACTCCGCACGCAGAATCTGGCTTTTGTCCTTCATTTTGGAGTGGCCATAGCCCGGGTAGTTGAGCTTGTTGTCCGGTGCACTGGGCATCTCGGTCAGCAGGCTGCCCACCGTAAATTGCCGCGTCACGGCATCTATGTTCTGCTGCTGCTGGATATGGTCAAAGGTGACACGCAGTTTTTCGCCGCGATAATCCAGGGCTAGCGAGCCTACGGTGTCTTCCAGGTCCTGATGGTCTATGCGGGCGTCGCCTTCACGGTAGGCGCCGTTGAAACGGATGCCGAATTCCTTGTTTTCGCCAAAGCGTCTGCTGACATCCACATGGGTGCCGAATATGGCGTCCGACAAATATGAGGCGGTCACGCGCGTCAGCGGATCATCGCCAGCGCGTTTGGGGATAATGTTGATATTGCCGCCGACATTGCCGCCTGGCGTCATGCCATTCAACAGGGCACTCGGGCCCTTGAGGACTTCGACCCGCTCGATGAACTCCACCGGGGTGCGGTAGAACGGGGAAAGGCCATACATGCCATTGATGGCAATATCCTGACCCGCCACCGTCAGGCCACGAATGGAGAAATCTTCGTTGATGTTGTTACGGGCGGAGGACAAGCGCACTGAGGGATCCGCGATCAGCAGATCGGACAGGCTGCGTGCCTGCACATCTTCTGCGCTCTGGCTGGTGTAGCTGGTCTGATTGAATGGGGTATCCATGAAGCTTTTGCTGCCCAGAAGGCCAAGACTGCCACCTTTTGCAACCTGGCCGCCTGCGTAGGCACGGGGCAGAGCATCTGATTTTTCGGCGCCCGACACCACGCTGACCTCCGGTAGCGTTTCGACGGCACTGGAAGGACTCCGGCGCTGAATAACCGTGGCGCCGTCGTGGGTGACGGCTTCCAGGTCGGTATCCTTGAGCATCTGCTTGATGGCCTGATACCGGGTGTAGGTCCCACTTAGCCCTGCCGAAGTTTTGCCTTTCACCAGCGCTGGATCAAAGCTCAATGTCATGCCATTTTTCTTGGCAAAGGCATTCAGTGCGTCTTCAAGATTGCCAGCGGGAATCTGAAAAGTCTGGTTTGCCTCGTCCGCGATTGAAAAGGGTGAATACACTAAAGCCGTGATCAGGCTGCTTCCCAAATAGAGCGAGGGCAACAACGCCGCGATGGACAGTTTACGTTTAAAGCCCCAGGCGTCGGCCGACAGCGGCGACGGCAAGGAGCGGGCAGTTACTGCATTTGACATACGATATCCTCATGGAAGAGTGTGTTGATACCCGTATGCCGAATGAAGACTAAAAAACCCACATACCCCACGCAATTTTTTTCAGATTATTTTTTTTCGATCTGAAGTTGCGTGGCAGAAAACTGCGAAATCTTGATAGGCAGGCTGCGAGCGACGGCCCGCAGTGCGTGGACTGCCGGATATTGCTGATTCAACTGAAAAACCCCAGAGACGGTCATGGCGGCAACTTCACTATCCATTTGGATATGGACGGCCTGATAGCGTGAAAGCTCGCTGGCAAAGTTGTCTAGCCGCATGCCCTTGGCGACCAGCACGCCATCCATCCAGCCCGTCGGGTCAAAATGGGTGTCGGCCGTTTTAATGGGGTCCTGGTTGGCAGCGTAAATGTCGTAGGATTCGCCCGCATGCACGTTCAGGGTTTGCGCGCCATGAATTGCCACCGCGCTTTCAATGACATGCAGACGCGTGCGCTGTTTATTCTGGTCTACCGTGAATTGCGTGCCGAGCGCTTCCAGGCTGGCGTTTGGCGTTTGCACCCAGAAGGATCTGTGCGCCCAGGGACCTTCGCTGTCACTGCCGGTGGCGATATAAATCTCTCCCGAGGTCAGCACGATCTCGCGTTTCAGCAGGGAGTAATACACCTTGATGCGGGTATTGGTGTTCAGCATCAGCCGGGTGCCATCCGCGAGATCCAGCTGCATTTTTTTACCAATGGGGACTGCATACTCGGTCTCCAGCGCCCACGGGCCATGATCGTTAAGAAAGCAGGCCCCCGAAGTGACGAGCACCAGGCCTATGCCTAGCAGCTTAAGCGCTTTTCTACGGCCATGATGGACTGCGTGCTGCCTGCTGGCGGCATCCAGCGTGTTGATGGCCAGGGTTTTGGCTGTTTCCGGCATGTTGACCAGATTGGCCTCCAGGGCTTGCAGCTTTTGCCAAGCCTGCTCGTGAGCGGGGTTTGAGGCTCGCCACTGGTGAAAATCTTCATAATCACGCTCAGTGGCTTGCCCCGAAGCAAGTTTCACCGACCATGAAACAAGCGCTTCCTCAATGTCAGAAAATACGCCAGAGCTGGACGGCATGGAATTGCTTTCCGAAGGAGTTTTCAAAGCCGGATCAAGAAATGAAAAGGAGGCTAGCCTAATGTATCTTGTCGGGCATTGGCAAGCAGATGGCCGATGGCTTTGGCCATATAGCCCTCGACCGAGCGCAGGGAAACACTCATTTCCCGGGCAATGTCGGGATACGTCATCCCGTGCAGGCGTGATAGCAGAAACGCCGTTCTGATATTGGGATTCAGTCCGGCAAACATCGCGTCGATGCGCATCAAGGCTTCAATATTCATCATGCGTTCCTCGGCCGATTCCATGTGCCGGGTGGGCAGATGTTGCAATGCCTCAAGATAGGCCTGCTCGATGGCCCGGCGCCTGAACTGGTCGACCATCAAGCCATGGGCGATTCTGCTAAGAAACGCCCTGGGCTCGTGAACTCCCTGAATAACCAGTGGCTTGTCCAGCACCCTGACAAACGTATCCTGTGCCAGATCATGTGCATGATGAACGCAGCCCAGCCGGCGTCGCAACCACTCCACCAGCCATCCGTGATGAATGTTGTATAGCTTGTGGACTTCGTGATGAGGGGCGGAACTCAAGGAACGCTTTTCTGATTTTGATAGGAATGATTCTCATTATAGGGTGTGGGGTGCAGATTAGGCAATCTGTTCGCGCTGACTTGCAGGCCAAACAGATTCCCGGATATGCGCATGCGGGATGACAGCCTGTGATGCGATGTTGAAGTGGCAAGCCATCAACAGCAACCCAAACCATGGCTTAAATCAACGCCAATGATTTGAGTTGCAGTTGAATAGCTCTCAAGAGGGATATTAGAAAGTGCCGCGCAGTGTCAGCATCATGCTCTGGGGTTCACCATACCAGTAGTTACCTGCCACCGTGTAATAGTGCTTGTCGAACACGTTGTTGATATTTATGGTAGCGGTCCAGTGCTTGTCAACGCGATAGCTGGCACTGGCATTCCATACGGCATAACCTTCCTGCGTGTAACGTACCGTTCCGTCTTGAGTATAAATTTCGCTTTGCAGATTAACCCCGCCGCCGACGGTGAATTTCTCCCATGCACCTGGCAGCTGGTAAGTCATCCAGCTGCGCAAGAGCTGGCGCGGGATGAAACTGCTTTGGTAAGCGCCGCCCTCATTTGCGGTTGGGTTGCCTGTGGCATCGCGATCGCGTACATATTTGGCAGTATTGTAGGTGTAGCCAGCGAACACCTGCAGTCTTGGCAGAATTTCACCATTTATCTCGGCATCAAAGCCTTCACTTTTCAGCTTGCCACCGTTGATAGAGCAACCTCCTTGCGCAGGCGTTCCCGGACAGCTTGTCGGATTCCTTGGGTCGGTCTGGGCTAAATCATCCATATTGATCCGGAATAGCGCAAAGGATGTATTCAATTTGCCACCGGCAAATTCCCCCTTGATTCCTGCCTCATAATTGCTGCCGAGTGCTGGGTTGAGTGGGGTGCCACTGGCAGTATAGGAGTTGCTCTGAGGACGGAATACATCCGTATAGCTACCATAGGCGGACCATTCATTATTGAGGCGCAGGATAGCGGCGACATAGGGCGTTACCTGGTGTGTTTCTTTGGATTGCGTAATGCCTAACAGGCTATTTTCATACCAGCTGACACGTCCGCCTAAGATCACTTTCAGCGGAGCTGATACTTGTAGTTTCAGGTTGCCATAAAAGCCTTGCGTGGTTGTTTCGCCGCTGATTGGCGTACCGTAGGGTCCACTGTACAGGCGAGCTAATGCTGATAAATCAGGAGAACGTGGATCTATCAATATGGGAGACGAATATGTCACCCTGCTGCCCTTGTAAGACAATGTTTCTTCTTTCTGCCAGTTAGCCCCCAGAAATAGCTGGTGCTCTTGGCCCCATGCGCCAAATTTGCCGTGCAATTGGGCATCTGCTCCTCGGGTGCGGTACTGGTTGTCTTCGAAATCGGCTCCCCGCAGATAAAAATTTTGCAGGTTGTTGGGGTCTAGCGGAAGATTTTCGTTGTATATGGCAGCATCTTGCCGTTCGCTTAGCTGAGCGGTCCCAGTTAATTTGACTGACCAGTCATCATTGATATGGTGCGTGATATCCCCAAAAACCTCTCTCACCGTGCTCTTGAAATAGGTCCAGCCAGGGCCGTAAGAGGTAGAGCGGGATAAGCCCAAATCACTGCCATCGCTTGATATGGGCAATCCATACGCCCAGCGTCCGCCTTGCTGTGAATAATGCTGATAGCGCGCACCTACGGCAGCCACAGTCTTTTCGCCCAAGTCGGCTTCCAGCATGCCATAGAGCAAGGGCAGCTTGGTTTGCGCTTCATCGTAAAAATAATGCCTATCTTCGTAGCCCGCGAGCAGGCGGCCGCGCAGGGTGCCTGCATCGTTTAGCGGGCCGGTGATGTCGCCATCCAGGCGGTAGTAATCCCAGCTGCCAGCGCGAGCAGTAATTTGCATCTGTTTTTCGGCCAATGGCCGTTTGCGTACCATGTTGACCGTGCCACCGGGGTCGCCATTGCCGATTAGCAAGCCGGGGGCTCCTCGTAGCACTTCGATACGATCAAAGATCGCGGTGTCAGGGGCAATGCCTATGCCGCCGTAATAGCCCATGGGGACACCATCGGTCATGAAGTTATCCAGGGCAAAACCGCGTGAGTAATAAACAGTATGGCCGTAATTACGGAACTCCTTGGTTACCCCTGTCACCTGGCTAAGTGCGCTGTCCAGTGAGGTCAAGTTTTGGTCGTCCATGCGCTGGCGCGTCATGACCGAGACGGATTGAGGAATATCGCGCAGGGATTGCTCGCCTTTGCCTATGCTGACGGCACGCGCCGCATAGGATCCGGTTCCTTCGCTCACCGCCTGCGACTCGCGATCAGAACTGGCGACCACGCTGACTTCGGGCAGTGTCGCGATACTCTCTTTAGTCTTCGGTGGCTGGACAGCAGGCGCAGGCCTGAGCAAATAGCTTCCATTCTCCAGTGTTAGGGCCTGCAAACCAGTACCAGCCAGCAATGCATTTAGCGCGGATGAAGCGGTATGCGGCCCTTTGATTCCTTCCGTGATTTTTCCATCGGTCTGCTCTGCGGTGAAGGTCAGCAGCACATTGGCTGTGCTGGCGAAGCTGCGCAGCGCCGGCGCCAGCGGGCCCGCCGGGATATTGAAAGTGTATGTGGCGCTTGTTTGCATGGATGGGCTGGCGATGGCCTCTGCTCTTGCCGAGCCTGTTGTGGAGAGCAGCGCTCCACAAATTGCCAGCGAGACGGCATGGACCAAAGGACGCAGGCCTGGTGAATGTGCTGATGGATGGAGGTGTCTGCGTATATGCAGGCTGTGAGGGCGGGCGCCAAGGCCGCTGTTTGTCATGATGGTTTCCCCAGATGTTGATATTGAAATGAAGTCCTTACTGGGTAGGTGGCATGAGATTCAAAATCGGGCAGGCCAAAAGCAAAAAAATCTCAACATAGTTTTTATGGCATGTGTTGCATGGGTTTGTGCCTATGGGGAACGATGCTGGATGGCGCGTCCTGAACGCAAGCCGGATTCCCTGATCTTTTATCGCAAACAGTGCTGGGAATTCAGGAGACTGTGTCGATTGTGACCCAGTAGCGCGTTCGCAGCAGAATTCTGACGGGTAGAACGCTTGGTAGTGTAGCGAGGATACGGTCAGTGTCTTCCAGCGGGAACACGCCGGAGAAACGCAGGTCGGCAACGGCCGGATTGCAGCGTATCAAGCCTGGCCGATAGCGGGACAGTTCGGTGGCAAAATCCCCCAGCCGCATCTGGTCGGCAATGATTTGTCCTTTGGTCCAGGCGGTATCGCTGTCTCGCAGGCTGTTGATGGTGAGGCTGTCGCGGGTGAAGATTGCGCTCTGTCCTGCCGATAGTCGATGCGAAGGCGCCTGCTCGAGTGTGATTTCAACGGCGCTTTCGAGGACGGCGACCCTGCTGCTCCCATCCGGCTGCTGTCGCACCGCAAAACGTGTGCCCAATGCACGGATACGGCCTTCTGTTGTTTCAACCACGAAAGGGCGCGCATCGGAGATGGCGTGACCAGTGGTGATCAGCACCTCACCTGCCACCAGGCGAACCAGCCTTTGCTGATGGCTGAAATGTACATTGATGGCGCTGGCGGTATTGAGAGTGATGACAGTGCCATCGTCCAGCGTGATCGTGCGTTGCGTGCCGGTATCGCTGTGGTAATCAGCGACCATTTGCTGCCAAGCCGGTGTGCGGCTGGCCAGCAGGCCAGAGGCGCCTGCTGCCCCCGCCCACAGCAGCATGACGATAGCTTTGCGTCGATCCTGGGAGTGCAGGCCTTCCCGCCTGGTGTAAGGCGAAAGTGTCTTGTAAGCAGCATGCGGCTCCATGATTTTTAGCCGGCCAATAATGGTCTCGATATGCTGCCAGGCGCGTTCGTGGTCTGCATGTTCCATCCGCCATTGCTGCCAGCGCTGGCGATCATCTTCGCTGGCCTCGCCTGACATGAGCAGGGTCAGCCACTCTGCCGCCTGATTTGCCACCGCTTCGCTGACAGCAATGCCCCCGGCGAAGGCTTGCACATGCCCGGCGGATGATGCGATGGAGGCATCAGGCATTGCCTTGTTGCGTGTACTTTGCTGCATCAGGCCAGCGCGAACAGACAATGCCGGTTGGCACGCGTAAGGTATTGCTTGACCGAGCTGATGGACACCTTCAGCCGCGTTGCGATCTCCAGGTAACTCAGCTCTTCAAAGTGCGCAAGCAAAAAGGCTTCTTTCACCCGCGGTGGCAAGCCGTTAAGCGCCTGGTCGAGCTGACGCAAAGCCTCTAATGCCAGGTATTGTGCCTCGGGCGATGGCATCAGCGCTTCTGGCAAAGTGGCCAGCATGTCAAGGTAGGCATTTTCGAGCAGCTGACGGCGATAGCGGTTGGCGATCAAGCGGCGCGCAATAGTGGCGAGAAATGGCCTTGGCTCCTGAATCTGGCTGGCAGAGCTTGCGGTGAGGATACTGACGAACGTATCCTGCGCAAGATCTGCAGCGGCGAACGAATCTCCCAGCTTGCGCCTGAGCCAGCCATACAGCCAACCATGGTGGTCGCTGTACAGGCTTTCAACCGTAGGGGAAATTGAATTGTCAGGCATGCTCACAAGAGGGCGTCATGCTGCGCGGCGGGGACCAGCAGCATGAAGGTTCCAGTCATAGGGTTTATATGAGAATAGTTATCATTATCTCATGTGCTTAACATCGTACGCAATACCGGATATGGCATGTGGGCCCGGCATGTTGTTATGGTGGGAGGCCTTCGCATAATTCGCCTATGTGCGGCAAGAACAAATATCTGAGGTTTGCGAGGAGGATAAACATCCAGAGAATCAAGACTCTATACCTGGATAGTCATGTCTGGCTGCATCGGTCCTCCATGAATAATGGCCAGAATTTCAGGCCTGGGTGGCGGATTAGAGGGATTGGTCGGTATGATTTGCGACCATGGTCGATGGCAATATGTGCTGCGTCATGGCGCTCGTGCCTTAATTAATCGAAACTTATGCCGACATAATGCATGTTGAGCCTGAAATCGTGCCGCATCCGCCTGTGCATTTGGCGAATGACAGGATTGGCAATATAAAATGGAAAACACAGGCTGATCGACGTTTGGCGGATAACAATACCCTGCTAAGCTTAGGGGAATGGCTTAATATGTGGCATGCATCACAGGCGATAGACGCTGTTTTTTAATCGGGGGGTTTAAAAGTGCTAGTAATCGTAGGGTATGTTGTGGTCCTGGCGGCCGTGTTCGGGGGATACGCGCTGGCAGGGGGGCATTTGGGGGCCTTGTGGCAACCCCTTGAAGTATTGATGATTTTTGGTGGTGCCATCGGGGCGTTTATTGTCGGCAATAACGGCAAGGCGTTGAAAGCAACGCTGGGCGCGCTGCCAACACTATTCAAAGGTTCCAAATTCACCAAAGCGCTGTACATGGATTTGCTGGCCTTGCTGTTCGAAATTCTCAGCAAGATCCGCAAAGACGGCATGATGTCGATTGAAAACGACGTTGAAAATCCCGAGAGCAGCCCCCTCTTCAGCAAATACCCTGCCTTGCAGGCAGATCACCACCTTATGGAATTCATCACCGATTATCTGCGCTTGATGATTTCCGGCAACATGGATGCCTTCCAGGTGGAAAATCTCATGGATAACGAAATCGAAACCCACCACCAGGAAGGGCATGTGCCGGTGCACTGTATCGCCCGCCTGGGCGATGGCCTGCCTGCTTTTGGTATTGTGGCCGCGGTGATGGGCGTGGTGCACACCATGGAAAACGTGGCCTTGCCACCTGCCGAACTGGGCATTCTGATTGCCCACGCGCTGGTGGGTACCTTCCTCGGTATTCTGCTTGCCTATGGTTTCATCGGCCCGCTTTCCAGCCTGCTGGAACAAAAGCTGGATGAGTCCACCAAGATGTACCAGACCGTGAAGGCTACGCTGCTGGCCAGCCTCAACGGCTACGCCCCGGCGATTGCTGTCGAGTTTGGCCGCAAGGTACTGTACTCCACCGAACGCCCTGGCTTTACCGAGCTCGAAGAGCACGTCAAGCAAGCCAAGTCCAAATAAGCCCATAGCGTAGCGGAGTCTGTCGTGGCAGAAGATACCAAGCCGATAATTGTCAAACGCATTAAAAAGGTGGCCGGTGGTCACCATGGCGGGGCATGGAAGATTGCCTACGCCGACTTCGTCACCGCCATGATGGCGTTCTTCCTGCTGATGTGGCTGTTGGGGTCTACCTCCAAGGCCACGCTGGAGGGAATTTCCGAGTATTTCAAAATGCCGCTCAAGGTTGCGCTGCAAGGCGGGCCCTCGGTTGCAGCCAGCGATTCGGTGCTAAAAGGCGGCGGCAAGGACCTCACCAAAAAGCAGGCGCAGGTAAAACCTGTCGATGGCCCTAAAGGAAAGCAAAAAGAGGTCGATATAAAAGATGCGAAGACTGCTCTGGAGAAGGCGGAACAGGAAAAACTGGCTGAACTGAAACTCAAGATTGAAGAAGCGATTGATGCCAGCGCCACCTTGAGCAAGTTCAAAAAGCAATTGCTGATTGATATTACGTCGGAAGGCTTGCGCATCCAGATCGTGGATGAGCAGAACCGGCCTATGTTTGCTTCTTCCAAAGCCGAGCTACAGCCTTACGCCAAGCAGATTTTGCATGAGATAGGCAGCATGCTGAACGATGTGCCAAACAAGATCAGCTTGTCGGGACATACCGATGCTGTGCCTTACCCCACCGGGGATAAAGGTTACAGCAACTGGGAGCTTTCTTCTGACCGGGCCAATGCCTCGCGCCGCGAGCTGGTGGCGGGCGGAATGGATGAATCAAAGCTGTTGCGTGTGGTGGGGCTGTCATCGGCTTCCTTGTTTGACAAGGAAAACCCGTTGAACCCGGTGAACCGCCGGATCAGCATCATCATCATGAACAAAAAGGCCGAGGAAGACGCGGTCAAGGATGAAGGTGCGACGGTCAATGTGCCGTCGGATAACGCCGCCAGTGAAGTCCAAAAAGCGACTGAAGTGCAGAAAGCGGCGACTGGCCAATGAAGACATAGATAACGACCGTACTGGTACTGAATACGGCGAATAAAAAAGAAGGATGATGGGAATATGCAGTCGGAGACAATACCAGTAGAAGAGCTGAGACAGTTGTTGGCGGGCGTGTCCGACCATGGGACACAGCACCTGCTTGAGGTCGAGGCCGATCTGATGCAAACCACCTACCTGCTGAGTGAGGCGATAGAGAAACTCGGCGCCTGTTTCATGTCCGTCCACGAGGCCGTCACGGCCCAGCAGCAGGAGCTTGATCTCCTGCTGCAACAAACCAAACTCCCAGACCAGCAGCAGCAAAAGCTGCTCCAGTATCGCGAGCACATCGCCAAAGAAGTCAATACAGCCGTTACCGGGCTGCAATTCCAGGATTTAACCAGTCAACTTATCGCCAGAACCATCAAGCGCGTCAACGGGCTCAAGGAGCTATTGAGCGCGCTCGCCACGCACGGCGACAGCATGGACAGCGAGCAGGAGCACCAGGAAATCGCCCGGCTTCTGCAAGAAATGAATCGCAGCCTGAATAGCCGCAGTGTTGAGCTGTCAGGCGGTTTGCGCAAAGCCGTGGACCAGCACCATATGGGAAGTGGAGATATTGAGTTGTTCTGAGGATTGAGATCGGCAGATTCATGGTATAGAGCAGTTCATGTGTAGAAATTTAATCAACAAGCGAGTATGAAAATGGCAAAAACAATTTTAGCGGTCGATGATTCGGGATCTTTACGTCAGATGGTGGCGTTCAGTCTGACGGCGGCTGGCTATCAGGTCGTGCAAGCTGTGGATGGCCAGGATGGCTTGAACAAGGCGCGCGACCAGGTAGTGGACCTGGTGCTGACGGATCAGAACATGCCCAATATGGATGGCCTGACGCTGATCAAATCCCTGCGTGGCATGAGCAGCTATCAGAAGGTGCCTATCCTGATGCTGACCACCGAATCCAGCGACGAGATGAAGGCCAAAGGCCGCGCTGCCGGTGCCAATGGCTGGCTGGTCAAGCCGTTTGATCCCAAGCGCTTGATTGATGTTGTACAAAAAGTAATCGGTTAATACCTCTTTTTTCGACCTAATGAATACGCCCGCCGCATGATGCAATGCAGGCAAGCAAAAATGGAGTCAGCAAATGTCGATTGATATGAGTCAGTTTTATCAGGCTTTCTTTGATGAAGCCGAGGAATTGCTCGCCGAGGCGGAGCATCTGTTGCTCGCCCTCGATCTGGACAATCCCGACTCGGAAGACCTGAATGCCATTTTCCGTGCTGCCCATTCCATCAAGGGCGGCGCCGCCACTTTCGGCATGACCGACATGGCAGAAATCACACACGTTCTGGAAAACCTGCTGGACAAGATCCGCAAGAACGAGATGGCGTTGACCGGTGAGCATGTGGACACCTTTCTCGAAGCCAAGGATGTGTTGAATTCGCAGCTGGAAGGCCACCGTTCCGGTGCCGATGTGGATCGCGATGTGCAGGAAGAAGTCAAACGCAAGCTGAAAGCCTTGTCCGAAGGCAAGCCGGTATCGGCCGCTGCGGAAATGGCGGCAACGGCCGCCCCGGCTGCGGCATCTGCCCCGGCGGCTCCCAAGCCCGCCGCTGCCGCCCCGGCTGCACCCGCAGACAAGATGCGTCATTACAATATCGACGTCAAAGCCTTGAGCGAAAAAGACACCGCCAACCTTGAAGGCGAGCTGGGTCTGCTCGGCGAAGTCAGCAGCAAGCGCCTTGATAATGGGCATGTGGCTTTCTCGCTGAAAACCGAAGACAGTGAAGATGACATCATCTCCATCTGCGCGTTTATTGTTGAACCCGAAGATATCAAGATCACCCTGCAGTCTGGCGCTGCTGCGCCAGCGGCTGCGGCGGCTGCCCCTGCCGATGGCAAGCACCGCTTCAACATTGAAGTGCCCGAGCTCAGCGACAAGGATGCAGAAAACCTGAAATCCGAGCTGGCATTGCTGGGTGACGTCAGCATCAGCAAGGCGGGTGGTAAAACCATCTTTGCCCTGACCACCGAAGATAGCAAAGACAGCATCGAATCCATCTGTTCGTTTGTGGTGGACCTCGACACGCTGGTGATCAAGGATGCCCCAGCCGCGGCTGCGCCAGCCCCTGCTGAAGCACCTGCGGCAGATGTCGCAGCTGCGGCAAGTGGCTTTATTGAAGGCGATGGCTTCGGCTTTTTTGAGCCGATCACGCCACCAGCGCCAGCACCCGTCGTCGAGGCGGAAGCTCCCAAGCCAGTGGAAGCAGCACCTGCCCCGGTTGCCGAGAAAAAACCCGCCGCCGCCAAAAAAGAAGTCGAAAAACCGGCCGCTGCCGAAACCACCTCGATTCGGGTGGGCGTAGAAAAGGTCGACCAGCTGATCAACCTGGTGGGCGAACTGGTGATTACCCAGGCCATGCTGGAAGAACGTATCAGCAAGCTGGACCCGGTTACCCATGAAGATCTGCTGAATAGCCTGGGCCAGCTCACCCGCAACACGCGTGATCTGCAAGAGTCGGTGATGTCTATCCGCATGATGCCGATGGACTATGTGTTCTCGCGCTTCCCCCGCATGGTGCGTGATCTGGCTACACGTCTCGGCAAGAAAGTGGAGTTTGTCACCAGTGGTGCCGCCACCGAGCTCGACAAGGGCCTGATCGAACGCATTGTGGATCCTTTGACCCACCTGGTGCGCAACAGCATTGACCATGGCATTGAAGTGCCGGACGTACGTCATAAATCCGGCAAGAATGAAACCGGCCGCTTGTCCCTGTCTGCTTCCAATCGCGGCGGCAACATCGTGATTGAAGTAACGGACGACGGCGCTGGCCTCAACCGTGAACGCATTCTGAGCAAGGCCAAGCAGAGCGGCCTGCCCGTGAGCGATACCATGCCCGATAGCGATGTCTGGCAGCTGATTTTTGCCCCGGGCTTTTCCACGGCCGAGCAGGTGACCGATGTATCCGGTCGCGGCGTTGGCATGGATGTGGTGAAGCGTAATGTGAGCGCCATGGGCGGCGTGATTGATATCCGCTCGGCGCTGGGCTACGGCACTACCATGTCGATCTCCTTGCCGCTGACGCTGGCGATTCTCGATGGCATGTCGGTTTCGCTGGGCGACAACATGTACGTGGTGCCACTCAATCTCATCGTGGAAACCATGCAGCCGCAAGCGACGGACATCAAGACCGTCACCGGTGCCGGTTTCATGGTGCATGTGCGCGGCGAATATCTGCCGATTATTCCGCTGTATTCCCTGTTTAATCAGCCTACCCAGATCACCAACCCGGTGGATGGTGTGCTGGTGATCATTGAAGCCGAAGGCAAAAAAGCCGCCCTGTTTGTCGATGGCCTGGTTGGCCAGCAACAGGTGGTGATCAAGAGTCTGGAAACCAATTACCGCAAAGTGCCCGGTATTTCAGGTGCCACCATCATGGGCGACGGCTCGGTCGCGCTCATCCTGGATGTGCCCACCATTATCAAGATGGGCCAGAACAATAATTCTGAAGGAGTGTATCAATGAGCAGCATCACGGAAAGTGGTAACAACGACGGCGTTACCAATGCCAAGGAATTCCTGACCTTTGTACTGGGCAACGAAGAGTACGGCCTGGAAATTCTCAAGGTGCAGGAAATCCGTGGTTACGACGCCGTGACCAAGATTGCCAATACGCCTGACTTCATCAAGGGCGTGGTCAATCTGCGCGGCCGTATCGTGCCGATTGTGGATCTGCGCATCAAATTCAATCTGGGCAAGGTGGAGTACAACGAATTCACCGTGGTCATCATCCTCAACCTCAATGGCCGCATTGTCGGCATGGTGGTGGATGGCGTATCCGACGTGATGAGTCTGCAACCCAACCAGATTCGTGCAGTGCCCGACATTGTTGCCAGCATTGATACCAAGTACATCGTGGGGCTGGCATCGGTGGAAGAGAAAATGTTCATCCTGGTGGACATTGAGCAGTTGATGAGCAGTACGGACATGGAGCTGATGGATAGCGTCGCCATGCATTAAGTGAAGCACCTAGCCGAGCGTCACGCCGGCACATAACTATAAATTTGAGGAGTATGCACATCATGAAAATGACTGTCGCAAATCGTATCAAGCTGTTGATTGCTGCTGCAGTAATCGGTCTGCTGATCGTGGTAGCCATCGGTCATGTTCAGACTGGGCGGGTATTCGACAAAGCCAACTATGGCAACGAAAACACCACGCCAAGTGTCGCAAGTCTGGGCCTGATACAAGAGTATTTCCAGCGCTATCGCATCGTGGTTCTGCGCCACATTCTGGATACCGAGCCTGCGGAAATGGTCAAGGATGACCAGCGATTGCTGGAACTCAAAGGCAAGCTCGACGATGAATTGAAAACCTATGGCGATAATTACATCAGCAATGATGAAGACCGCCAGATGTATGACAAAACCAAGGCAGACTGGGATAAATATCAGCAGCTATTGCAGAATGTGCTGAGCCTTTCACGTGCAGGTGAGCGCGATCAGGCGGCCGCACTGCTCAAAGCGCAGGCCGATAATATTGCCCGGGATCTTACCGCCCATATCGAAGAACACTTCAAACTGAACATGACCTTTGGTACCGCTGCTGCGGAAGACGCCTTGGCAACGCGTCATACGGCGACCATCATTAATGTTGTGGTTGCAGTAGTAGTGACCCTGGCCGTGATTGTGATTGGTATCTTCATGCTGCGCGCCATCATGCGCCAATTGGGCCAGGAGCCAGCAGAGCTGGCTGAAATGAGCCGGAAATTTGCTGCGGGCGATCTGACCCAGAAAATCACGGTGGCCGAAGATGATAAATCCAGCGTGGTGTACTCCATGCGCCGGCTGCAGAAGACCCTGCAAGGCCTGACCGATTCTCTCAATTTTGTCAGTGCCGCCCATGAAAAAGGCGATATCGACGAGACCTTGAAGGCCGATCTGTTTGAAGGCTTGTTCCGTGATGTTGCCAATGGCGTCAATGGCATGGTCGGTGGCCATGTGAACATGATGCGCAAGACCATGGCTACGGTTGAAGGCTTTGGTGCCGGCAATTTTGATGCGCCGCTGGAGAAATTCCCGGGCAAGAAAGCCTTCATCAACGACACCATTGAAAAAGTTCGCAGCAACATCAAGAGCTTTATTGCGGACATGAACCACATGTCGCAGGAGCACGATGCGGGTGATATTGATGTCCGCATGGACGTGAGCAAATATCAGGGTGCCTATGCCGAGATGGCAAATGGCGTGAATACCATGGTGGGCGGTCATATTGATGTGAAGAAGAAATCCATGGCCGTGGTGCGTGCATTTGGTGAAGGTGATTTGACCGCGACCATCGAGCAATTGCCAGGCAAGAAGGCTTTCATCAACGAGGCGATTGAGAAAACCCGTGGCCAGCTGAAGGCTGCTGGCGAGGCTGCCCGTTTTGCCGAACTGATCAAGACCAGCCTGGACAATGCCGCTGTCAGTGTCATGGTAGCCGACCCTGATGGCATCATCATCTACATGAACAAGTTTACCGAAGACCTGATGAAGCGCTCCGAAGCCAATCTGCGCACACAACTGCCCAACTTCTCGGCGAACAATATCATTGGTCAGAACTTCGACGTTTATCACAAGAATCCCAGCCATCAGCGCAATATGCTGGCCAGCCTGCACAGCCCTTATGCCACGGAAATCACCGTCGGCGAGCAGATATTCAAGCTCAATGCAGCGCCTATCTTCAGTAGTAGCGGAGAACGTATGGGCACCGCCGTGCAGTGGATAGATCGCACGACCGAGGCACATGCCGAGCACGAAATCGGCGAGATCGTGAAAGCTGCTGCGGATGGTGACTTCAGCAAACGTGCGCGCAGTGATGGGCGTGAAGGCTTCTTCAAGCTGGTGGCTGAAGGCCTCAACCAGACCCTGGATACCATCATCGCGCCGATCAGCACGGTAAAAGAAGCGGCAGATGCGATCAACACCGCCGCGAAAGAAATTGCGCAGGGCAACTCCGACCTGAGCCGCCGTACGGAAGACCAGGCATCGTCGCTGGAAAAAACCGCTGCCAGCATGGAGCAGTTGGCCTCCACCGTGAAGCAGAACGCCGACAACGCCAAGCAAGCCAACCAGCTCGCTTCTGCGGCATCCGGTGTCGCTGTAAAGGGCGGCGAAGTGGTCGCCGATGTGGTGTCTACCATGAGCGCCATCAACGACAGCGCCCGCAAGATCGAAGACATTATCTCGGTGATTGACGGCATTGCCTTCCAGACCAACATCCTGGCGCTGAACGCTGCGGTAGAAGCCGCCCGTGCTGGTGAACAAGGCCGCGGCTTTGCCGTGGTAGCAGGCGAAGTACGCAACCTGGCGCAACGCTCTGCGGCAGCTGCCAAGGAAATCAAGGAACTGATCAACGACTCGGTTAGCAAGACCACCGAAGGTACGACTCTGGTGGAAAACGCCGGCAAGACCATGGAAGAAGTGGTGCAATCTGTGAAACGCGTATCAGACATCATTGGCGAAATTGCCGCGGCCTCGCAAGAGCAGAGCGCCGGTATTGCGCAGGTGAACGACGCCGTGATCAAGATGGACGACGTGACGCAGCAGAACACCGCGCTGGTGGAAGAGGCTGCTGCGGCAGCGGAATCGCTGGTTGAGCAGGCCACTGCGCTGACCGATGCCGTGGCAGACTTCAAGCTGCGTGAAGGCGATGTCCGCGCACCTGCCGCTGCCAAGATGCTGTCCCGGCCAGAAGTACGAAGCAACCCGGCTCCGCGTCCAGCGCCTGCCAGAGCAGCAGCTGCGCCAGTGCTCAAGGTCGCATCCAAGGCCAGCGTGAATGAGGATGAGTGGGAAGAGTTTTAATGCAAACATCCTGATTTGCATCTCAATGAAGTAAAAAAAGCCCCGGATTTCCGGGGCTTTTTTTTGCATAGGAGTGCAGCCTATGCAATCTGTAATCAAGTGTAAATACTGTAAAAAATCATGAATATATGCATTTTGTAGCTGTTTTTTGAATTAAAGCCCTAAAGTTTTTCAATGCATTGATTTAATTGGGTATTTTTTGTCTTGTTCCATGTATTCCCGGCAATATCGGGAAACTTTATTGTTAATGATGTGTAATTTTCCTAAAGAAATCCGAGGGTTAGGTCGTAGCAGGTTCAGATGGTGATGATCGAGAAGTGAGCGCCTCACCAGTCTGCAGTACCTATATATCCCTACATGGAGAATGACAAATGACAAAGATGATCGTAGCAATCGTTTCCCTGGTGGCTGCAATGGCAGCATTCAATGTGCAAGCTGAAGAAGTGTGCAAGGTAAGCGTAATGGGCCGTATCTGCACCAATGACAACAGTGCTGAAACCGCCGCCCACATGAAGGGCAACGCTGTTGCCGAAGCCGAAGCCAAGAAGCTTGCTGCTACCACTAAGGATGGCAAAACCGTTCTGGTAGATGCCAAGGACGTGCAGTCCAAGTAATCCAGCACCCCGGGTAGCCCGTGCCCGAGAGCCAAGTCTCATCTCCGCGACCACCGCTCTCGCACTGATAGCTCCCAAAGATGTACTAACCGCTTCTTATTGAAGCGGTTTTTTTTTGCCAGTACCTGGAGCATATTGCCCAGACAGGACAGTGGCCACATGGCCTGCATGGCATAAATAAGCTGTAAATACGCGTTTGTTCATGCGATGACCAGAAGCAGCTGGTCGCTATAGTGGCTGGCATAGGGGTAAAACCCTGCACAGGACAGGCGCGATGCACTGAAAAAAATGCGTTAAAGATTCAAGTTCTGCGGAATTTACACGTAAGAGATGTAGAAGCTTGTAGCTCGGTTTGCCGAGCGCTGCACCGGATCAATGCCAAGGCATGAAACAACATAAAAATGAAGTCGGAGAAAAGAAATGACTGTCGCTAAGCGTATGTATCTTTTGATGGCGGTTGCCATTCTGGGGCTGGTGTCCTTGGCCGGGTTGGCCTATCACCAGATTAATCGGGTCTATGACATCACCAACTTTTCCAATGTGGATTCCATGCCCAGCATTGCCAGGCTCGATGAAGCGCTCAGTGAGTTTGAAGAGCTGAATACCCTGGTATGGCAGCACATGACCAACCAGGACAATGCCAAGAAGGCTGAGATTGAGACCAAGGTTGCTGCGGCTCACGTACGCCTGACCGATACCCTGAAAAAATACGAAGACAATCATATCTCCGATGATGAGGACAAGCGTTTGCTGCAGGTGGATCGCCTGTTGCTTGCGGACTACGACAACCTGGCGGGCAATGTGCTGACGCTTTCTCTCGCCAACAAACATGATGAAGCGCGTGATGCCTTGCTGGCAGGCGAGACCACCATTCTCAAGTTGCAAAAGGCGATCGCTGACCACCGCCAGCACAACGTTGAGTTGGGTTCCCAGAGCGCTGAAAAAGCGGCTGCCATCAAAGCCAGTGCAACCGAGTTCATGATCATTATCGCCATCGTGGCTCTGGCTCTGGTCACCGTGATCGGCTTCATGATCATCCGCACCCTCATGCGTCAGCTCGGTGGCGAGCCCGCCCTGGCTGCGCAGGTGGCCAAGCGTATTGCGGCTGGCGATTTGCATGTGGCGATCAAGCTGGCCAATGATGATAAAACCAGCCTGATGTATTCCATGAAGCAGATGACCGACACCATCATCACCCTACTCAAGGATCTGGAAAGCCTGGCCGATCAGCATGAAGCCGGCAATATGCGCGCCACCATCGTCAGCAGCCGCTTCAATGGCGAATTCAACACCCTGGCTGACAAGATCAACCACATGGTGGGCAATTATGCTGACGTGCTGAATAAATCCATGTCCTGCATTACGGCGTTCTCCCAGGGCGATTTCACCAAGACCCTGCAAACCCTGCCAGGTGACCTGGCCTTTATCAACAAGGGAGTGGAAGGTCTGCGCCAGAATATCCAGACCCTGATCTCCGATATGCATTACATGTCGAACCAGCACCGTGAGGGCGAGGACGATGTGGTGATGGATATCAGCAAATACAGCGGATCCTATGCCGAAGTTGCCGCCGGTGTGAACAGCATGGTCGGCGACCATATTGAAGAGAAAAACAAGATTGTGAGCTTCGTGACCGCCATTGGTAACGGTGACTTCACCATCAAGGTGGATCCATTCCCAGGCAAGAAGGCTTCCATCAACAAGAGCCTGGAAAAAGTCCGTGGCAACCTGCAAGGCCTGATTGACTCCATCAAGTGGGTCAGCAACGAGCATGAGCAGGGCAATATCGACATGACGCTGCATGCGCATCTGTTCAAGGGTGACTTCAGCAAGGTAGCCGAGAACGTCAATATCATGGTGGGTGGCCATATCCAGCTGATGGAAAAAGCCATGGCCTGTGTCAAAGCCTTTGGTGAGGGTAACTTCAATGCCGAACTGGAGCAGTTCCCAGGCAAGAAGGCGTATATCAACGAAACTGTTGAGCAAGTGCGCAAAAACCTCAAGGCACTGAATGAAGACGTACAGATGCTGGTGCGTGCCGCCAATGAAGGCCGTGTATCGGTACGTGCCGATGCCAGCCGCCATCCTGGTGACTTCCGCAAGATTGTCGATGGCGTGAACGAAACGCTGGAAATGATCGTAGGCCCGATCAGCACGGTAAAAGAAGCCGCAGATGCGATCAACACCGCCGCGAAAGAAATTGCGCAGGGCAACTCCGACCTGAGCCGCCGTACGGAAGACCAGGCATCGTCGCTGGAAAAAACCGCTGCCAGCATGGAGCAGTTGGCCTCCACCGTGAAGCAGAACGCCGACAACGCCAAGCAAGCCAACCAGCTCGCTTCTGCGGCATCCGGTGTCGCTGTAAAGGGCGGCGAAGTGGTCGCCGATGTGGTGTCTACCATGAGCGCCATCAACGACAGCGCCCGCAAGATCGAAGACATTATCTCGGTGATTGACGGCATTGCCTTCCAGACCAACATCCTGGCGCTGAACGCTGCGGTAGAAGCCGCCCGTGCCGGTGAACAAGGCCGTGGCTTTGCCGTGGTGGCAGGCGAGGTGCGCAACCTGGCCCAACGCTCTGCGGCAGCGGCCAAGGAAATCAAGGAACTGATCAACGACTCGGTTAGCAAGACCACCGAAGGTACGACTCTGGTGGAAAACGCCGGCAAGACCATGGAAGAAGTGGTGCAGTCTGTGAAACGCGTATCAGACATCATTGGCGAAATTGCCGCGGCCTCGCAAGAGCAGAGCGCCGGTATTGCGCAGGTGAACGACGCCGTGATCAAGATGGACGACGTGACGCAGCAGAACACCGCGCTGGTGGAAGAGGCTGCTGCGGCAGCGGAATCGCTGATGGAACAAGCCAACGGCCTGTTGAATTCGGTGAGTGTATTCGTGCTGGATGGTCAGGCTGCGCCTGCCGTCGCCGCGCCTACCCGCCGGCCCGCCATTGCCTCCGCACCGTCTGGTCGCCCGGTGCCTGCACCGCAACCCAAGCTGCAAGCACCGGCCAAAACCGGTACGGATGACGAGTGGGAAGAGTTTTAACGCTGTAAACGCAATACGCTGACAGGCTGGGGCAGGGCGCTTGTGTCTTGGCCTGCCTGTCAGGCACTGTCAGTGCAATAAACGAGAGGTAATGCCAACCAGGACATTACCCGGTACCAGGTGGAGAAAGCCATGCATTATCCTGTTCTTGAATCGGCAAGGTCGCCATACGATGGCAGCGTTGCTGGTCTATGCTACGTGCGATTTTTCACCTGTCCTGTTCACGATGAGCCATTGGGGCCCAGGGGCGCAATTTGCGGCAGTGTCTGATTTCCTGTCGTGCATATTCATGCGATGCTGTTTGCGAAGTTGCCGGCGGGTTGGAGGTCGATCAGACCATGCTGACCTGGTGGCAAGCGCTTGATGGGTTGAAAAGAAAACAAGGTTAATTATGGTAACGAAATCCAGCCATGGTGGTGAGCGCGAGTTCGAGTTTACGCAACAGGACTTTGAAAAGGTACGCAAGCTGATTTATGCCCGTGCCGGCATCTCATTATCCGAAGCCAAAGTCGACATGGTGTATAGCCGTATCGGCCGCCGATTGCGTGCTCTCGGCATGAATTCGTTCAAGTATTATCTGGATGCACTGGAAAGCAATGCCAACCCGGATGAGTGGGAAGCCTTTACCAACGCGCTGACCACCAATCTGACCTCGTTCTTTCGCGAGGAGCACCATTTCCCCGTGCTGGCCGAGCATCTGGCCAATCTCAAAAAACCGATTACCATCTGGTGCTCTGCCAGCTCGACTGGCGAAGAGCCCTATTCGATAGCCATGACCGCTTGCGAAGCGTTTGGCACCCTGCATCCGCCCGTCTCCATTATTGCTTCCGATATTGATACCAATGTGCTGGCAACAGCCGCGCGTGGTGTGTACCCGGAAGACCGCATCAGCAAGATGTCCCCTGAGCGCTGCAAGGCGTTTTTCCTGCGCGGCAAGGGCGCACAGGAAGGGCTGGTGCGCGTGCGCAATGAGCTGCGTGATCTGATTACCTTTCAGCAAGTGAATCTGCTGGCCGATGAATGGCCGTTGAAAGAGCCGTTTGATGCGATTTTCTGTCGCAATGTCATGATTTACTTCGATAAGCCGACCCAGGCCAAGATTATCAGCAAGTTTGTGCCATTGATGAAGCCGCATGCCTTGCTGTTTGCCGGCCATTCTGAAAACTTCCTGTACGTGTCGCACGACATCAAGCTGCGCGGGAAAACCGTCTACGAGTTGAATCCTGCCACTGCAGGTGCGGCGACGGAGTCTGCCATGAGCCGACTGGCAAGGGAGACCGTCTAACCATGCTGGTGAATGAAGAAATCTCGACCTCGCTTTACTACGATCGCACTTTTGATTGCGATGCCGCCAAGATATCGCCCGGCGAGTATTACTACACCGACAAGGACATGGTGATTGTCACCGTGCTGGGCTCCTGTGTATCAGCCTGTATACGCGATACCGTCTCCGGTATAGGTGGCATGAACCACTTCATGCTGCCCGATGGCGGTAATGCCGATAAAGACAACCCGGCTTCTGAATCCATGCGCTATGGTGCCTATGCCATGGAAGTGCTGATCAACCAGCTGTTGCGCAATGGTGCGCGCCGCGAAAACCTCGAAGCCAAGATTTTTGGCGGCGGTAACGTACTGCGCAGTTTTACTTCCATGAACGTGGGTGAACGCAATGCGCTGTTTGTGCGCCAGTTCCTCAAAGATGAAAACATCAAGGTCACCGGTGAAGACCTCAATGATATCTATCCGCGCAAGGTCTACTTTTTCCCGAAAACGGGTAAAGTACTGGTCAAGAAGCTCAAGCAGCTGAACAATTACACTCTTATCAAGCGCGAAGAAACATACGCAAGCCGCCTCAAGACGGACAGTGTGGGTGGTGAGGTTGAGCTGTTTTAACGATTAATCAACACATAACAAAAAAAATTTAGGGAAGAGATTAAGCAGAATGAAGATCAAAGTATTGGTGATAGATGACTCCGCCTTGATACGCAGCCTGTTGACGGAGATCATTAACAGTCAGCCCGACATGGAAGTGGTCGCCACCGCGCCCGACCCGTTGATCGCGCGTGATTTGATCAAGCAAACCAATCCCGACGTGCTGACGCTGGATGTGGAAATGCCGAAGATGGACGGGCTGGATTTTCTGGAACGCCTGATGCGCCTCCGCCCCATGCCGGTAGTCATGGTCTCCACCCTGACCGAGCGTGGCTCGGAAATCACCATGCGCGCGCTCGAGCTTGGCGCCATTGATTTTGTTACCAAGCCCAAGCTCGCCATCAGTGACGGCATCCGTGAATACGCTGATCTCATTGCAGACAAGATCCGCGCTGCCAAGCAAGCCCGTATCTCAACCTTGGCGCCACGCAGCACCGCGCCAACTCCAGGCGCACCTCAACAAAATGCTTCGCTTCGCAACCCGCTGATCAGTAGTGAAAAGCTGATCATTATTGGCGCCTCGACCGGTGGTACCGAGGCGATCAAATCTTTCCTGATGGAAATGCCGCCTGACTGTCCCGGTATCCTGATCACCCAACACATGCCAGCTGGCTTTACCCGTTCATTCGCCAATCGCCTGGATTCCTTATGCCAGATTTCCGTGGCCGAAGCGCAGGGTGGCGAGCGTATCCTGCCGGGGCATGCCTTTATCGCACCGGGCGACAAACACTTGCTGCTGGCACGTAGCGGCGCCAACTATGTAACCGAATTGAGCGATGCCGCGCCGGTGAGCCGTCACAAGCCATCGGTAGACGTGCTGTTTGACTCGGCAGCCGCCCAGGCTGGCAAGAATGCCATTGGGGTGATACTTACTGGCATGGGCAAGGATGGCGCCCTCGGCATGCGCGCCATGAAAGAGGCAGGTGCCTACAATTTTGCGCAGAACGAAGAGAGCTGCGTGGTCTACGGCATGCCGCGCGAAGCGGTGGCGCATGGCGGTGTGGATGAAGAATTGCATCTGCGCGACATGCCTTCCCGCGTGCTGGCGTACCTGATGGCCAACAGCTCGCAGTCGCTGCGTGTGTAATTTTGCTAAGATGCTGATTAAAGCTTGCCCGGTTTTGGACGATAAACAAGGTAAGACCTTAATCAATGCTCGGTAACATGATTCAATTCGCTAACATCACGGATCAGCCTGATTGGATCATGGCAGCACATAACTATGGAGTTTTAGATGGCTAATCCAAATACCAAATTTCTCGTGGTTGATGACTTTTCAACCATGCGCCGAATTGTGCGCAACCTGCTCAAGGAGCTGGGCTATACCAATGTCGATGAAGCCGAAGATGGCGTCATGGCCCTCAGCAAGCTGCGTGGCGGCAATTTTGAGTTTGTCGTGTCCGACTGGAACATGCCAAATATGGATGGCCTGACCATGCTGAAGGAAATCCGCGCCGACCCCACCTTGTCATCGCTGCCCGTGCTGATGGTGACCGCAGAAGCCAAGAAGGAAAACATCATCGCCGCTGCCCAGGCTGGCGCTAATGGTTACGTGGTGAAGCCCTTCACCGCTGCCACGCTGGATGAGAAGCTCGCAAAAATCTTTGAAAAACTGGAAAAGTCAGGGGCATAACATGAGCGAGCCTCTTACTTCTGAAGACAATAGCTCGTCGGCAGCTCCAGTGAATACCAACGACGAAATCCTCAACCGTATCGGCCATGTCACGCGTGCCCTGCACGACAATCTCTCCGGCCTGGGCTTTGACAAAATTCTGGAAAAAGCCGCCTCAGAAATCCCCGATGCGCGCGAACGCCTGAATTATGTGGCCAAGATGACGGAGCAAGCGGCTGAGCGCGTGCTGAATGCCACCGATGTCGCTACACCGCTGCAAAATGCCTTGTCCACCCAGGCTGCCGATCTGCAGAAGCGTTGGGATGCCTTGCTGGCTACCCCGGCCCTCAAGAGCCAGTACGATGCGATTGCGACCGATACCATGGCTTTCCTGGACCAGACGGTGAAGAACACCTCTGAGACCAAGGATCTCTTGATGGAAATCATGATGGCGCAGGATTTTCAGGATCTTACCGGTCAGGTGATCAAGAAGATCACCACGCTGGCGCAGGATCTGGAACAGCAGCTGGTACAAGTGCTGATCGACTTCTCGCCCGGCCATATCAATACGCCCAAGAAAGAAGCCGATACCGGTCTGCTGAATGGGCCACAGATCGACCCGAATGCGGTCGATGTGGTGGCGAGTCAGGCACAGGTGGATGATCTGCTCGATAGCCTGGGGTTCTGAAGCGCGCAGTATGAATGAAAAAAGCCGACGAAAACGTCGGTTTTTTTTATGGGGCAGAATGGAATTGACTGGCTGATCGCATGTATCAGGATCAGCCAGCAGGTGTTTTGCCGCTTATCCCACCACCGTGTAGCCTGCCTCTTCAATAATGCTGGCCAGCTCTTGCTTGCTGAGTGTGCTTTCAGTGCTCAGCTTGCCGCTGGCAAGATCCACTTCCACTTTGGCTGCAGCATCCTCGTTCTGAATCGCCCGGGTAACAGCATTAACGCAGCCGCCGCATACCATGCCTTCTACCTTGAATGTCTCCATGCGCTTTGCTCCTGACCTGATTTTCTGAAAAACCGATTATACTGATGATGCTGTTGTCATATGAGACTGGCGTTGCCGATAAAGGTTTTGCTTTCGCTGAACGAGATGCCGGAATCCGGTATGACGGCTGATGATAGCCGGGCAGAGTTGCCCGTGAATGTGAAGCAAACCAGGCAAATAAAAAAGGCCTGTGCAGAGCACAAGCCTTTGTTTTTGGTGGGAGATCGGGGGATCGAACCCCGGACAAACGGATTAAGAGTCCGCTGCTCTACCAGCTGAGCTAATCTCCCTTTGCGACTTCAAAATCGCGAAGAAGGCGAATTATCAATATAAACGTGACCTCTGTCAACCTTAAGTCACCAAAATCAGGAAGAGTATTCATGACAGTACAAGTTGTTGCCAGCCAACCCTATCAGGACCAGAAGCCAGGGACTTCCGGCCTGCGTAAACGCGTGCCTGCATTTCAGCAGGTGCACTACCTGCAGAATTTTGTGCAGAGCATTTTCGATACCATACAGGCAGCTCCCGGCGCGACACTGGTGCTGGGCGGCGATGGCCGTTACTACAATCGTCAGGCCATTCAGATTATCCTCAAAATGGCGGCGGCCAATGGCTTTGGCCGCGTGCTGGTCGGGCAGGGCGGTATCTTGTCCACGCCCGCCGCTTCGTGCGTGATACGCAAATACAAGACCTTTGGCGGCATTATCCTGTCTGCCAGCCATAACCCCGGTGGGCCAGATGGCGATTTTGGCATCAAATACAACATGGAAAATGGCGGCCCGGCGACGGAAACCGTGACCGAAGCCATTTACGCCCGCAGCAAGGTCATCAACGAATACCGCATTGTGGATGCCGCCGATGTGGCGCTGGATGTGATCGGCGAAAGCCAGCTGGGCAATATGGTGGTGCAGGTGATTGATGCGGTGGCGGATTATGCCGAGCTGATGGAGTCCCTGTTTGATTTTCCTGCCATTCGCAGCCTGCTCGCGAGCGGCTTCCGGCTCAAGTTTGATGCCATGCATGCGGTAACAGGCCCTTATGCACGCGAGATTCTGGTCAAGCGTCTGGGCGCCAGTGCAGATAGCGTGATGAATGCCGTGCCCTTGGAGGATTTTGGCCAAGGCCACCCCGACCCCAATCTGACCTATGCGCACGAACTGGTCGAGATCATGTATGGCGAAAATGCGCCTGAATTCGGTGCTGCTTCAGATGGTGATGGTGATCGCAACATGATACTGGGCGATCATTTCTTTGTGACGCCCTCAGACAGTCTTGCCTTGATGGCCGCCAATGCGCGTTTGATTCCGGCCTATGCGGCTGGCATTGCCGGGGTGGCGCGCTCCATGCCTACCAGCGCGGCGGTGGACCGTGTGGCTGAAGAGCTTGGGATTCCCTGCTATGAGACACCCACGGGCTGGAAGTTTTTTGGCAACCTGATGGATGCTGGCAAGGTGACGCTGTGCGGCGAAGAAAGCTTCGGCACTGGCTCTGACCACGTGCGTGAAAAAGATGGTTTGTGGGCCGTGCTGTTCTGGCTCAATATTCTGGCCATCAAGCGCCAGCCGGTGGCAACCCTGGTCAAGCGGCATTGGCGCCAGTTTGGCCGCAATGTGTATTCGCGCCACGATTATGAAAACCTGCCAACCGAAGCGGCACAAGGCGTTATGACGCTGCTGCGGGACAGCTTTGCAAGCCTGCCTGGCAAGAGCTTTGGTCGCTACACCATCGCCAGCTGCGACGACTTCAGCTATACCGACCCCATTGATGGCAGCCTGAGCACCAAGCAAGGCGTGCGTATCCTGTTTGAAGATGGTTCGCGCATCGTGTTCCGGCTTTCCGGCACCGGCACTGAAGGCGCAACTCTGCGCATCTACCTGGAAGCCTACGAACCTGATAGCACCAAGCATGACCTGGATGCACAGGATGCGCTTTGGGACATGATCAAGATTGCCCTGACCATCTCGGAGCTCGCCACCCGCACCGGCCGCGATACACCTACCGTGATTACCTGATGCAAACGCGGATGTGCCCTGTGCCTGTATGGGCATAGCTCACATCCGCGAACCTTGAATGGGTGAAATGAGGGCTGGCAGGAATGCCAGTGCTCAGAAATCGCCGCCTTTAGCAGCAGGGACCGGTTCATCGCCTTGTTTGATGGTCATGCTGCCACGAAACAGCCGCACATCCATGCGCCCCAGAAATGACATGCCGAGCAGGGCCTCGCCTTGCAGACCTGGCGTGATCATGGCGGCGACATCCTGGGCTTCCACATCACCGATCTTGACGCTGCGAAGGCGCGTGATATAGGCCACGGCGTCCCCATTGGCCGTGCTGGTGCGCGCTGCCACATGGCTACTCAGGCCCAGACGCTCGGCAGTCTGGCTTGAGATCGCCACTCCCGTCGCGCCTGTGTCCACCAGCACTTCCACTTTTTCGCCATTGATCAGCGCGGTGGCCCGGTAATGCCCATCCATGCCGCGCTGCAGTGTTACTTCGCCGCCCTGGCTGCTTGGGTTGCGGTTGGGGTTCATGCGGGCATCCACCACATAGTAGATGCCGCCAGCCGCCAGCAACCAGGCTAGCACCGCCAGCCATGCCGTTTTACTCAATGGATCACCTGTTTAGAAAGGCAGATGCACGTGCGGCGCTGCCGCCAGAATCACACTGCGGAAGGCTTCCTGAATACGGCGCAGTGCGGCTTCGTCATCCGCTTCAAAGCGCAACACGATCACCGGGGTGGTGTTGGATGGCCGCATCAGACCAAAGCCGTCCGGGTATTCCACGCGCAGACCATCAATGGTGATGACTTCGGTGGCGCCCGCAAATTCAGCGGTCTTTTGCAGGCTGGCGATCAGCGCATGCGGCTCGCCTTCATTCATGTGTATGTGTTGCTCAGGCGTGCTGACGCTGTCTGGCAATGCATTCAGCAGCGCGGAAGGGTCGGACGAGCGGCTCAGGATTTCCAGCAGGCGCGCGCCGCTGTAAAGGCCATCATCAAAACCGAACCAGCGTTCCTTGAAGAATACATGCCCGCTCATTTCGCCCGCCAGGGCCGAGCCGGTTTCTTTCATTTTTGCCTTCACCAGCGAGTGGCCGGTTTTCCACATCAGTGGCAAGCCGCCGCGTGCCTTGATCCAGGGCGCGAGGTTGCGTGAGGATTTCACGTCATAAATGATGGTGGCGCCGGGTTCGCGCTGTAGGACATCTTCTGCAAACAGCAGCAGTTGACGATCAGGGTAGATGATCTTGCCATCTTTGGTGACCACGCCCAGTCGGTCCCCATCGCCATCGAATGCCAGGCCGATTTCGGAGCTGCCTTTGCCGAGGGCGGCAATCAGATCCAGCAGGTTTTCCGGCACGGAAGGATCAGGGTGATGGTTGGGGAAATGGCCATCGACCTCGCAGAACAGCTCTTCCACCTCGCAACCCAGAGCGCGGTAGAGCTTGCCCGCGTAGGCGCCAGGCACACCATTGCCGCAATCGACGGCAATGCGCATGGGGCGGCTCAGCTTGATGTCAGAGGCAATGCGGTTGATGTAGTCATCGGCAATATCGTAATCGCTGGCCTTGCCACTGCCGCTGGCAAAGTCCTGTTGTTCAATGCGGGTACGCAAACGCTGGATGCTCTCGCCGGAAAGGGTTTCCTCGGCGATCACCATCTTCAGGCCGTTGTAGTCAGGCGGATTGTGGCTGCCCGTCACCATGACGCCACAGCCGGTCTTGAGCTGATGCGCGGCAAAATACACCATAGGCGTTGCCACCAGGCCCAGTCGTATGACATCCACCCCGGTGCTGAGAATGCCGCGTGCCAGGGCTTCCGCCAGCTCGGGGCCGGAGAGGCGGCCATCGTAGCCTATGCAAATGGCTTTCTGCTGCAGTTTGGCAGCTTCGCTACCGATTGCCTTGCCGATTTGTTCGACAATCTCGGGAGTCAATGTTTTACCGACAATACCGCGGATATCGTAAGCCTTGAAAATCTCTTTTGGTGCAAGCATGCGACGTGCCCTTTGCTGAATGGAATTACTCCTATTCTAAACGGGATTCCGATATCGCGGCTTGCTCAAATCGGGCAATACCACAGGCAATAGTCCAGATGGATTAAGGCTGGAAAATTTTAACCATAAATATATAATGGTTATTATGGAATTCCCGACCTCACTTGTGCACAAATACAGCAAGGCTGCGCCGCGTTACACCTCGTATCCTACGGCCTTGCATTTTCATACCGGCTTTGATGCCGCAGCCTGGCAGCATGAGCTGCAAGCCAGCCGTGACAGCGGGCGCGATATCTCGCTGTATGCGCATATCCCGTTTTGCGACACGCTCTGTTATTACTGCGGCTGCAATATGGTGGCCACGCGCGATTACAGCAAAGCCGAGCGCTACCTGCAGGTATTGCTGCAAGAGATGGCGCTGGTGGCAGACACTGCCTCAGCTGATCGCCTGGTGCGGCAGATGCACTGGGGTGGCGGCACACCTACTTATTTAAAACCGGATGATCTGGTGAAGCTGCATCAGGCATTTGCCCGTCGTTTCCGCATGACGGACGATGCCGAAATCGGCTGCGAAATGGATCCGCGTGAGCTGACGCGTGCGCATGTGGATGCACTGGCTTCCTGTGGGTTTAACCGCCTGAGCCTGGGCGTGCAGGATCTGGATTCGCAGGTGCAAGAGGCCATCAACCGCATTCAGTCGCAGGATCTGATCGAGCAGGTGTACGGGTGGATACGCGATGCCGGGATCAACAGTATCAATTTTGACCTGATCATCGGCTTGCCGCACCAGACTCCCGAGCGCTTTGCCCATACGCTGGATGCGGTGATCGCGATGGCGCCGGATCGACTGGCCGTCTTCAATTACGCGCATGTGCCGTGGATGAAAAAGCATCAGCGCCTGATACCTGAATCTGCATTGCCGACGCTGGATCAGCGCCTGGAGTTGCTAAGAATGACCTTGGATCGCCTGACGGCGGCGGGCTATGTGCACATTGGCATGGATCATTACGCAAAACCCGAGGATGAGCTGGTACGTGCCCAGCAGCAGGGGAGCTTATATCGCAACTTTCAGGGCTACACCACGCACAAGGATTGTGACATCCTGGCGTTGGGCGCCTCAGCCATTTCGCAAACGGAAAACGCCTATGCGCAAAATACCAAGGTGCTGTCAGAGTATCGCGATACGGTGACGGCAGGGCGGCTGCCGATTGAACGTGGCTTGCACGTAACCCCCGAAGACCAGCTGCGCCGCGCGGCCATTACCCAGGTGATGTGTGAGTTACGCCTGGATAAACGCGCATTTTCAGCGACATGGAATATCGATTTTGATGACTATTTTGCTGCGGCTTTGCCTCAGATGGAGGAGATGCAGCAGGATGGTTTGCTGGTATTGCAGGGCGATGAACTTCGCGTCACCGAGATCGGCCGCTTGTTTCTGCGCAATATCGCCATGCTGTTTGATGGCAGGCAGGAGCCGAAAGCAGCAAACAGCGGTCAGACGATCCAGCTTCAGCCGCGGTATTCCAATAGCATCTGACGGATTGCGCTAATACTGAAACAAGATGAAGAAGCCTGGGCCGGAGCAGGGGCTTAGTCACCCGCTACTCCCAGCTGCCCGAGCCTAGTGCTTATTCTGCCTCTTCTATCCAGGCCAACTGGATCGCTTCCAGTATCTTTTCGCCGCATTTTTCCGGCGCATCGTCAAACTCCTCCAGATTCAGCACCCATTGATACAAATCGGTAAAACGGATGGTCTTGGGATCGATATCCGGGTGTGCGTCATACAGCGCTTCAGCGATGCGCAGGCTGTCAGTCCATTTCATGCGGGTTTCCTTGCGTAAGAGTGAATATCAAAAACTTTTGGCACGCTCGTACTGCAGCGGCCAGGGGTGATCTGCCCGTAATTCGCGTGCGGCATGCAATGGCCAGTGCGGGTCGCTCAGCAACGTGCGCGCCATGAAAATCACATCGGCCTGATGCGTGGCGAGAATATGCTCCGCCTGGGTCGAGGTGGTGATCATGCCCACTGCACCACTGGCAATGCCGGCTTCATTGCGAATACGGCTGGCAAATTCGGTCTGATAGCCAGGTCCGGTGGGAATCACGGCATCGTAAATCAGGCCGCCGCTGGAGCAGTCAATCAGGTCAATGCCGATCTCCTTGAGCCAGCGTGCGAATTGCACGGACTGAGCGATATCCCAGCCGCCTTCTATCCAGTCGCTGGCGGAAATGCGCACGAACACAGGTTTATCCTGCGGCCAGAAGTCGCGCAGGCGCTTCGCGATTTCCAGTGGCAGGCGGCAACGGTTTTCCAGGGTGCCGCCGTATTCATCGTCGCGCTGATTGGCAAGCGGCGACAAAAATTCATGTAGCAGATAGCCGTGGGCGCAATGTAGTTCAATCACGTCAAAGCCCGCGGCCAGCGCCCGTTCAGCCGCTACCATAAACGCATCCGAAATACGGGCGATGCCTGCTTTATCCAGCGCTTGTGGCGTTGCATGCTGCGGGCTGAATGGTATGGCGGATGGCGCGACGGTCTCCCAGCCAGCCTGCGCGACGGGTATGCCCGTGCTGCCTTCCCAGGGGCGGGTCGACGATGCCTTGCGTCCGGCATGCGCCAGTTGAATGGCGGCCGCGGCGCCTTGTCCATGAATGAAATCCACAATGCGATGCAAGGCATCGCGCTGGGTGTCGTTCCACAAGCCCAGGCACTGCGGTGTAATGCGGCCTTCCGGCAGCACGCCGGTGGCTTCCACCATCACCAGCCCGGCCCCACCGCGGGCAAAGCTGCCCAGATGCACCAGATGCCAGTCATTCGGCATGCCCTCAATGGCGGAGTACTGGCACATAGGCGATACAAAAATGCGGTTGCGGATAGTCAGCTCACGCAGCGTGATGGGAGTAAAAAGATGGGCCATGACGGGACTCGCTTCCTAGGCAGTAAAAATGGGGATGTCGGCAATCTTTGGACGCCATTCCGCCGGGCCGGTTTCATGCACCGAATGGCCCTGGCTATCGACGGCTACCGTCACCGGCATGTTTTCCACGGTGAATTCATACACCGCTTCCATCCCCAGATCGGCAAACGCCACCACGCGCGCGGCTTTGATGGCGTGCGAAATCAGATAAGCAGCACCGCCGATGGCAATCAGGTACACCGATTGATGACGGCGTATGGCATCTACCGTCGCTTCACCGCGTTCGGCTTTGCCTATCATGCCCAGCAAGCCGGCTTCGCCCAGCATGGTGTCGGTGAAGCGGTCCATGCGGGTGGCGGTGGTCGGGCCTGCGGGGCCGATGACTTCATCGCGCACCGGGTCTACCGGGCCGACGTAATAAATGAAGCGGTTATGAAAATCCAGGCCATCCGGCAAGGGATGGCCGGAGGCCAGCAGATCGACAATGCGTTTATGCGCGGCATCGCGCCCGGTCAGCAATTTGCCGCTCAGCAGCAGCTGTTCGCCCGGTTGCCATTGCAGGATGTCGGCTTTGGTCAGGCTGTCCAGGTTCACCTGGCGCATTGGCGTGCCTGATTCCTGCGCAATCTGCGGCCAGTCTTGCAGGCGCGGCACGGGCAATATGGCCGGGCCGCTACCATCGAGCGTGAAATGAATATGACGCGTGGCCGCGCAGTTGGGGATCATGGCGACCGGTAGTGAGGTGGCGTGCGTGGCGGTTTGCAGGATTTTGACATCCAGTACCGTGGTCAGGCCGCCCAGCCCCTGAGCGCCTATGCCTAGGCGATTCACTTTTTCGTAAAGTTCCAGCCGCAGCTCTTCCGCGCGGTCCGCCGGGCCGCGTGCCCGCAGTTCATGAATATCAATCGGCGCAAACAGCGATTGCTTGGCCAGCAGAACGGCTTTTTCTGCCGTGCCGCCTATGCCTATGCCCAGCACGCCCGGTGGGCACCAGCCGGCGCCCATGGTCGGCACCGTGCGCAGTACCCAGTCGACGATATTGTCCGACGGCTCCAGCATGGCGAGCTTGGCCTTGTTTTCCGAGCCGCCACCCTTGGCAGAAATGTTGATCTCGACCTTGTCGCCCGGCACCAGTTCCACATGCACCACGGCAGGCGTGTTATCCCGTGTGTTCAGGCGCTTGCCTGCGGGGTCAGAGACGATGGAGGCGCGCAGGCGATTATCCGGATCGCCATACGCCAGGCGCACGCCTTCATTGACCATCTCTTGCAGACTCAGCTTCGCATCCCATTGCACCTGCATGCCAACCTGCACAAAGGCCACCACGATGCCGGTATCCTGGCACAGCGGGCGCTGCCCCTGCGCGCACAGGTAGGAGTTGATGAGTATTTGCCCCATGGCATCGCGCGCGGCGGGCGCGGGCTCGCGTTGCCATGCCTCATGCAGCGCCTGCAAAAAATCAGGTGAGTGATAGCAGGCAATGTATTGCAGGGATTGGTAAATGCTCTGTATGAAGTCGTCTTGGCGAATCGTGGTCATGGAAGCGCTCGGGGATAAATGCTCGGCCATTATAGCGCTCAACAAGGACCTCACAAAAAAAGACCGCTGTGCGGCCTGAGCCATGCACAGCGGGTGAAGAGACCTATGAGATATACGTTAGGAGACTGCCATTAGCTGTATCGCAAGGCGCGTGCCAGATATTTTTTGATTTTTAATCAATGGCTTGAGTTTAGCGCTCGGTTGACTGGTGGTTGTAATCAGCCACATGGCTGTATATAGCCACCAATGATGCACTGCGCAATGAGTGAAGCGTATTCATTCTTTAAGTGGCTGATCATGTTAAAATTCTGCCTATTTACTTTTTAAGCCCTTGGAAAATTGAACATGTTTAGCACGGCAAAAACCCTGAACGTCGCAGATCCTGAACTTTGGCAGCATATAGAAGCCGAGCGTCAGCGCCAGGATGAGCATATTGAACTGATCGCCTCTGAAAACTACACCAGCCCTGCTGTCATGCAGGCGCAAGGTTCTCAGCTGACCAACAAGTATGCTGAAGGTTATCCAGGCAAGCGTTTTTACGGTGGCTGTGAGTTTGTCGATCAGGTTGAGCAATTGGCCATTGACCGTGTGAAGAAGCTGTTCGGTGCTGAATATGCCAACGTGCAACCGCATTCCGGCTCTCAGGCCAACCAGGCTGTGTATTTCTCCATTCTCAAGCCAGGCGATACCGTCATGGGCATGAACCTTGGCCACGGTGGTCACCTGACCCACGGTTCCCCAGCCAACCTGTCCGGCAAGCTGTTCAACATCGTGCCTTACGGCCTGAACGACAAGGAAGAAATCGATTACGACGAGATGGAGCGTATTGCCATCGAGTGCAAGCCCAAGCTGCTGATTGGCGGTGCTTCTGCCTATGCCTTGCGCTTTGACTGGGCACGCATGGCCGAGATCGCCAAAAAGGTGGGCGCTTATTTCATGGTCGACATGGCGCATTACTCCGGCCTGATTGCCGCTGGTGTTTACCCTAACCCGGTACCCCATGCCGATTTCGTGACCTCCACCACCCACAAGACCCTGCGCGGTCCACGTGGCGGCATCATTCTCGCCAAGGCTGAGTTTGAAAAGTCCCTGAATTCCAATGTGTTCCCATCCCTGCAAGGCGGCCCGCTGATGCACGTGATCGCAGGCAAGGCCACCGCTTTCCTCGAAGCATTGCAGCCAGATTTCAAGGCGTATCAGGAGCAAGTACTCAAGAATGCCAGCATCATGGCGCAAACCCTGGCAGAGCGCGGCCTGCGCATTATCTCCGGCCGTACCGAGTCGCATGTGTTCCTGGTGGACCTGCGTCCCAAGAACCTCACCGGCAAGGCGGCGGATGCTTATCTCGGCCAGGCCCACATCACCGTGAACAAGAACGCGATCCCGAATGACCCGGAAAGTCCGTTTGTTACCTCCGGCATACGTATCGGTTCGCCAGCCATCACCACCCGCGGCTTCAAGGAAGAAGAAGCCCGTCTGGTGGCCAACCTGATTGCTGATGTGCTGGACAACCCGACCGATGAAGCCGTGATTGCTGCGACCAAGGCCAAGGTACATGCCTTGACCAGCCGCTTCCCGGTATACGGCGCTTAATTCCCGCCCATCACCATCGCGACACATGAAAGGGGACATGTGAAACATCAGGCTGGCGGGTCCATATCCATGGAAGAGGGTAAACCTCGTTCATGGGCAGAAGGTCTGCTGCCTAGGTTTCATCCCTTTCAACGCGTTGCGTTTAACCTGCCTGGTCAACTCTCATGAAGTGTCCTTTTTGCGGTACCGATGACACCCAGGTCATTGATTCCCGGGTGAATGAAGAAGGCAACTCCATCCGTCGCCGTCGCCGTTGTGCGGCCTGCGACAAGCGCTTTACCACCTACGAAACCGCCGAGCTGCATCTGCCGCAAGTGGTCAAGCAGAATGGCAACCGTGAGGAATTCAATCGCGACAAGCTGCGGCTTTCTTTTACCCGTGCCTTGCACAAGCGTCCCGTGCCCACCGAATATGTGGATCGCGCCATCGAGCACATTGTGCAAAAGCTGCTGGCCAAGGGCGAGCGCGAAATCATGGCGCGCGATCTCGGCGAGAGCGTGATGCAGGAGCTGCGCCTGATGGACAAGGTGGCCTATGTGCGCTTTGCTTCGGTGTATCGCAGCTTCCAGGATGTCGACGATTTCAGCGATGTGATTCGCGACCTGGACAAGCCCCACCGTCGCCTGACGGACCCTGCCGGAGAATAAGCCCGTGTTCAGCGCGCTGGATCATCAGATGATGGCGCGAGCCCTGCGGCTGGCAGAGCAGGGCCTCTACACCACCACTCCCAATCCCCGTGTCGGCTGCGTGATCGTCAAGGACGGTCAGATTGTCGGCGAAGGCGCGCACCTCAAAGCTGGCGAGCCGCATGCCGAAGTACATGCCCTGCGGCAAGCGGGCAATCTGGCGCAAGGCTCCGATGCCTATGTCACGCTTGAACCCTGCAGCCACCATGGACGTACACCGCCGTGTGCAGACGCCTTGATCAAGGCCGGTGTGAAGCGCGTGGTCGCCGCCATGCAAGACCCTAACCCCCAGGTTGCCGGAAGTGGTTTGCAGCGCTTACAGGCGCAAGGCATTGCCGTGCAGTCCGGCTTGCTGGAAGCGCAGGCGCGCAGCCTGAATGCTGGATTCATTTCGCGCATGACGCGCCGTCGTCCGTTTGTGCGCAGCAAGATTGCCGCCAGCCTGGATGGCGCCACCGCTCTGCAAAATGGCATCAGCCAATGGATTACCGGCCCTGAAGCCCGCAAGGATGTGCAACACTGGCGCGCGCAATCCTGCGTCATGCTGACTGGCATAGGCACCGTGCTGGCCGATGACCCGCAACTCAGCGTGCGGGATGAGGCTGGAGAGTTGCAAGGCCGCCAGCCGCTACGCGTGATTGTGGATAGCCATCTGCAGATTTCGCCGCAAGCGCGCATCCTGCAAGGTGGCAATGCCCTCATAGTCTACGGCAGCGCCAGCGCGGACCGTATCGCGGCCCTATGCCAGCATGGAGTAGAGTTGATGCACTTGCCCGACCATCAGTCGCGCGTCAGCCTCGATAGCCTGCTGGAACTCCTGGCGAGCCGTGGCATCAATGAAGTGATGGTGGAAGCCGGCGCCACGCTGAATGGGGCCTTGCTGCATGGCGGACTGATTGATCAGCTGATTCTGTATTACGCCCCCAAGCTGCTGGGCGCCGATGCCCGTGGCATGTTTGCCCTGCCTATGTTGCAAAGCATGGCGGCCCGCATTGATCTGGATATTACCGACATGCGACAGATCGGCCGCGACATCCGTTTGCTGGCAACGCCGCACCCGCCACAACCCTGAATCACCAAGGTCCGCCACACGGACACCTCACCCCAGGAGAAGCCGCGCGTGCTTGTCGATACCCATTGCCATCTTGATGCGCCAGAGTTCGATGCCGACCGGGCAGACATTGCCGCGCGTGCGCATGAGGCTGGCGTTGCGCGCATCGTGGTGCCGGCGGTAGAGGCGGCAAATTTCACTATCGTGCAGGCATTGGCCGCCGAATTTCCCTGGTGCCGCTACGCGCTGGGCATACACCCACTGTTTATTGCGCGTGCTAAAGAAGAGGATATCGATGCGCTGAAACAGCAGCTGGAGCATCGCCTGCCCGTGGCGATTGGCGAAATCGGCCTCGATCTCTTCATCCCCAACCCGGATATCGAACGCCAGCAGGCTTTTTTCGTGGCGCAGCTCAAACTGGCGCGTGACTTTGATCTGCCGGTCATCCTGCATGTGCGCAAATCCAGCGATCTGATCCTCAAGCACTTGCGCCGCATCGGCGTAAAGGGCGGCATTGCCCATGCTTTCAATGGCAGTTTTCAACAGGCAGAGCGCTTTATGGAGATGGGCTTCAAGCTCGGCTTTGGCGGCGCCATGACCTATGACCGCGCCCTGCATATCCGCGAGCTGGCCCGGAAACTGCCACTGGAAGCCATCGTGCTGGAAACCGATGCCCCCGATATTGCCCCCGATTGGCTGGGACATCGTGGCCGTAACAGCCCGCACGAGTTGCCTGCCATTGCCCGGGTACTGGCTGATTTGCGTGGCCTGCCGTTGGCAGAAGTCATTGCTGCGACAGGCAAAAATGCCCGGGAAGCCTTGCCTGCGATAGCCTAGTTATGCACATGAGCTCATGTGCTACATTAACTTGAAGCGAAAAACCTTAACAATCCAATGACATAACATAAGTCATTGTTTTTAAATGGTTATTTATAAGACTATTTTTTAGGCGTTTTAAAAAATCCCTTACGGCAGCCATAGTTACATTTTTAAGTCACAGCTGTTCACAGTTTTATCCACAGAAATTGTGGATGGATAGTGAAGGCATAATTAACCAGCCTTAAGGCGTGTTTAGCAGGGCATCCGTGTCAGGAAGATAGGCAAAAATCCATTCGCTGTAACTGGTCTGCTTTTCAAAGCTTTGATAGATAGGCGGAAAGTTGCGCTGTTTGAAGGGCTTACCCTGCGCCAGGCTGTAGACCCCCATGATGCCTCCGCTGGGTGCTTCCAGTGTGCCCCAGCTGGCTTGCCCGGTCAGCGGGTCGGCGTAGAGTGTTCTGAGATAGCGTTCTGGTTTGGGAAAACGGTTATCTTTTACCAGTTCTTCCAGCGAGCGCGGATACTGCTTCACCAGCCCCGGCGAGCGCTGATAGTAATTGCCGATGGCTTCCCGTATTTTGCTGCCGACACGCAGCAGTTCCTGTTCGCGCTCACGCTGACGCATATTGCTCCAGCTGTTGGCGGCCTCTGCCAGGACCAGGCCCGCGAGTATGATCACCAGCAATATGCCCAGCAGGGCAAAACCCCCTTGGCCACTTTCCCTTTGGACTATCTCTCGTTTACCAGTCTGCATAGGCTGTTCCATCTTCGGCGATCTCGGCTGAGCCGCTGCGTATATCGTAGATGGACCCTTTGGTTTCGGGGTCGGCAGGCGCAACAAAAGTCCAGGTTTGCGAGCTTTTGGTGATGGGATCTTCCGGAATGCTGCGCAGGTATTTGCCTTGCACCAGGTCTTCCAGGGTATCTGGATAGGCGGCGTTATCGGCATAGTATTTATCGATAGCATCGCGCATGGTGGCGAGATCGTGCTTGAGTGAAGTTTCCTGCGCACGCGAGATGGTATCAAAGTAGCGAGGGGCGACCAGGCTGAGCAGGGTGGCAATGATCGCCAGCACCACCAGCACTTCGATCAGGGTAAAGCCTTTACGCTTATGCATTACCACTCCCGGTATGGACGTTTGTCCAGCCCTGTTTCGCGAGACAGCGAGTAAACGTCATACACATCCTCGCCCGGCTGCGGTTCATCGAAAGAGCTGGCATAACTGCGCAAGCCCCAGGTGGCTTCCGGGTTGGTCTCGCTGGCCGGTGCAAACGGATCCCGCGGGATACTGCGCAAGAAGGTGATCTTGCGTTTCTTGGGGTCACGCTGGTTTTCCACGCCTTTTACCAGTATCTGCAAATTGGGCGGATAGCCTGATTGCCCCGGGATTTTCTTCACCAGGCCATCGTCGCCTGCCTTTTTGTAAGCATCCAGCGCATCGCGGATTTGCCACAGGGCGCGGCGCAACTCCTGCTCCTTGTTGCGCTTGATGGACATCTGCACCATGGGCGCGGCAGAACTGAGGATCAGCGCCAGCAAGACCAGCGCTACCATCAGTTCGATCAGGGTAAATCCCCGCATCACAAACCTCGATGTCATGGTTCAGGGCGCCGTTGCGCCCTGCGGCGCGCTGATCTGGTCTACTGGCCGCATTACCGAGTCGGCAAATGCTTTGTCCTCGCGTGCACGGGCTGCTTGCACATCCTGCGGTGTCGCGGCGGCTGCCTGTTGCGCGACTGGCGCTTCCTGCACCGCAGCACGGCCTGCGGCCTTGTTCAGGCCGCGGTCCACACCCGCCGGGAAAGCGGTGTACATGGCATCTGCCGGAGTAATGTTGCTGATGATGCGGGGTGTGATCAGCAGGGCGATTTCCTTTTTGGTGCGATCGGTGTTGCGGTCGGTGAACAGCTTGCCTATCAGCGGCAGGTTAGCCAGCCCCGGTACCTTGTTGGAAATCTTCTGTTCGTCATCGCGCAGCAGGCCCGCCAATACCTGTGTTTCGCCGTTTTTGAGGCGAAGCATGGTATTGGCGTTACGCGTGCCTATGGTATAGGTCACGGTGCCTGAGCTGGAGGTGATCTTGTCGGTCTGGTTGCTGACCTCGAGGCCCACCTTGATCGAAACTTCGTCATTCAGCAGCACGGTAGGCTCCACATCGAGCTTGATGCCCACCTCGATATAACTGACCGACTGCGACACAAAGCCGGTGGAGTTGGCGATGCTGGTCAGCACCGGGATACGGTCACCCACGTGAATCTTGGCTTTTTCACGATTTTTGACACGGATGCGCGGATTGGCCAGCAGGTTGGTGTCGGTATCCTGCTGCAAGAGATTCAGCGCCAATACCGGGTCGCTGATGCTGAATACACCAAGGTCCGAGTTGAAGTTTTTGAGCTCACGCACAGTCAGCTCACCTGGGCTCAAGGTCGTGGTGCCATTCACCGTATCGCGACCCTGCACGCCCACACTCACGGCGCTAGGATAACGGATGCCGATGGCTTCCAGGCTGCGGCGGTTGATCTCCAGCACTTCCACCTCCAGCACCACTTCCGGCTCTGCCATGTCCTGCGACATGATCAGCTTTTCGGCGGTGCGGATGGCCTCGGGCGTATCGCGCATGACCAGCGTGTTCAGCTTTTCATCGATGTAAACATCCTTGCTTTTCACCACGGTCTTGATCATGTTCATGGCTTTTTTGGCCTCGGTATTGCCGAGGTAAAAGCTGCGCACATACATTTCCTGGTATTCCTGGCTGCGGCTCAGGGGGTAGATCATCAGCGTGTTGTCATTCAGCACCTTCTTGGCCAGCTGGTTGCTGGTAAGGATGACTTCGATGGCGTCTTCAATCGGCGTATTGCGCAGGAACAGGCTGGTGCGCTGGTCATTCGGCATGTCGTGGTCGTAGGTAAAGTTGATGCCCGCCGCCTTGGAAATAAACTCGAACACCGACTTGATCGGCACATCCTTGAACTCCAGGGTGATGGGCTGCTTGAACGCCGACTTGATCAGTGGCGGGTTGGCAATCTTGTCTATGCGTTTCTGTTCGATATCTTCAAACATGGCGCGCGCCGCCACATGGTTGCTTTCTTCCGCCAGCACGGCGCGGGTGATGTTCTGCGCGCCCTCGCTATCGCCTGCCTTAAGCAAAGCCTGCGCGCGCTGCAGCATGGCATCGTGACGGGCCGCATTGTTGAGCTGGCGCAAGCCTTCCTGCGCACGCTGGTTCTGATTGTCCAGGGCCAATACGCGGTAATAGCCTGCCTCGGCTTCTGTCATCCGGCCTTGCTGCTTGTTCTGGTCGGCTTCTTTCAGCAGCAGGGTCAGCTGCATGTCCTGTTGCTGTTTCAGGTAGGCGCGATACTGCGGATTATCAGGAAAGGTGCGGAGCAGCTCGCGCAGGCGGGCGATGCCGCCTTCAATATCTCCGGCATTTACCAGCTTGCGGGCTTCCTGGAATTCGGCATTGCCTTGCTGCACCTTTTTTTCCTGCGCGGAACAGGCGGCCAGCCCCAGCATCAATGCAACAACAACAGCGCGATAAGGGCGGGGCAATTTCAATTGATATCTCCAATCATCATGGGAACTTCGGTATTCAATGGGCGGTAGCTCATGATCATCTGCGGCGGCTCTATGCGTTTTACCTGCCATTTGCCGATGACATCGCCTTCGCGCACGGTGTAATTCAATGCGCCCTTGCTGAGAAACACCGTCAGCTGGCCGTTGTTAACCAGCTTGCCCGCATAGATGAATGGCAAGGCCGGCGTTTGCGGCACGGGTGGAGCTTCCTGCGCCTGGGCAGACTCAGGGGGCTCTGGCATTTCCAGATTGAACAGGTTGGGAATAGGCTCATCGCTGGTGCGTTGGCTCAGCTTGCGGATATCCAGTTCGTCGTTATCCGCGGCTTCCTCACCGCGCGAGCCGGAGGCGAATACCTGGCGTTCTGGTTTTATTGCGGTAGCGGGCTTGCCAAGTTTGCTGACCTTAGGCCTTGCCGCGGCAACATCCGCTTCAGGTTCGTTGATGGATGTCCACACGGTGGCGCCCAGTGTCAGCGCCAGGCCCAGCCAGATCGCATAGCGGGAAACAGGCGTGCGTTCGCTCATGACTGACCCCGCTGCAAAAATACGGTGAAGCGCAGACGGGTTTCCAGCGCTTCGGTATTGATATCCTGGCGTTTCAGCGTGATCTCGTTCAACGCCGCCGAGGGGATGCGCTGCAATACCTGGTTGGCAAAGCTGCGAATCTGGACATAGTTTCCACGCACTGGCAGGGTGATCTGATAACGGGTAAAGGCCGCGGCTGGGCTGCGTGCCAGAGAGTAGTCGGCTTTTTCCGGCACCAGTTGATGCTCGGTGGCGGTGGTCAGTATGACGCCCAGCAGGCGAGTGGCTTCTTTTTCCGCGGGCAAAAAGCCATAAAAGGTATTGAGCGTGGCCTGTGGGGAGCGATCCACAAAGCGGGCCTGATGTTGTGGCATGGTGGCACGCAAGACGTCCAGCTCCTGCTCACGCTGTGCCAGATGCGTATTGCCTGGCACCAGCCAGCCTAGCACCAGGGCCGCGCTGATCACCAGCAAGACCAAGCCGACCAAGCCCTGCCAGCCCAGCTGACGCGCCTGATACTGCAGCCAGGCCATGATGGCATGCTGATTTACTGTACCCATGCCGCCTCCACAACAAAATGCACGGGCATGGGGCTGCCTTCGCTGCGTTCATGGGTCAGCAAAAACACATCCTGCAACACCGGTTGTGCTGCCAGTTTTTGCACGTAGCTCAGCATGCCTTCCACGTCCATCGCCTCGGCGGTAATGCGGATTTTTCGCAGCCTGGCATTGGGCTCAATCGCCAGCAGCTTGACCTCGGGCGTATTCAGGCCTTCCAGGGTTTTAAACAGCGGCCGCCAGGGCAGTGCCAACTCGGCCATCACGGTTTTTACCGCGGCAATCTCATCGCGTTTGGCGGCGTTTTCCTTGCCACTCAGCGAGAGACTGTTGGTGCTGCGGCGTGGCTGCTGCCATTGCTGCAGATCCTGTTCCAGCTTGCGCTGCTGTTCGTCGAGTTGTTGCCAGGCAATGCCGGTGGCGACAGCGGCCGCGCCGCCGATCAGCAACAACAGACGGGCAAGCGAGGTTTGCGCGTGGGCAGGGCGCCCATGATCAAGTACCAGGGTTTTCATGATGCGGTCTCCGCCAGACCAGGCTGGCGTACAAAAGGAATTTCACGGCTGAACTGCTGCAGCGCACGGCCACTGATATGCACGCGCGGCGCACCCGGTTCAGCGCTGTAGATTAATACCGGCCATGGCTGGCTATCGAGCCCGGCCAATATCGCATCGCGCTGAATCAGGGCGGGCAGGGCGTCAACATGGGCGCTGTGGCACTGCACGCTGCGCCATTGCTTGTCCTGTTGCAGCAGCACGGCGATACGCCCCTGCTCCAGCACCGCGAGGCATAAGCCAGATGCGCTGGTATTGCCGCGCTTGCCTTTGCCTGCACGCTTGCTGCGCTGGCGAGCGGTCTCGTTAATGGCCTGCATTAATAATGGGTGTATGTGTTGCAGCCGCATGCCCGCTTCCGCGAAACAGTGCTGCAAGGCTTGCAGCAGGGCGGGGTCGACGCCACTGGCGATCGCGGCCTGTCCATAGCCCGCCGGGCTGACGCGCAGATCCCATTGCCGGGCAGGCTCGCCATAAGCCTGGGTAAAACAGTGGCGCACAAAGGCGTGTTTTTCTTCCGGCCGGCTGAGGCTGGCGTTCCAGGGAATCAGCACATAGCGCACCAGATGATTGGAGAGCACGACACGCGGCTCGCAGGCTTGCCAGGCCTGATCGCGTAGCGCCAGGGCCAGTTGGGTGAGGGCGGCTTGCCAGATGGCAGGGGCGGGTATGCCGGCATCACCGGCCATGGCAGGGGACGGACGGGCAATGGTGATCACGTCTTCGCATATCACGCGCTGTTTGCGCCAGCCACCCAGGCGCGTCAGCACCAGCTGGTGCGGCTGTACCAGCACGCGCAATTCGTCGCGCCCCAGCTTGCCTATGAGTGGCAGGCGCGAGAGCAGGCCAGAGGCGCTGCCTGTGGAAAGGCCAGAAGATATGTTAGACCAGCGAGGTAACACGGTTGATCTCCAGTAAGGTGGTTTCGCCACGCCGCACCATATCCAGCGCAGCTTCGCGCATGGTGCGGGTACCGTTGGCGCGGGCGGCTTCCTTGACCTTGCGCACGGGTTCACGGGTAACGATCAATTCGCGGATCAAATCATTGAATACCAGCAATTCGGCCACCGCCTTGCGGCCCTTGTAGCCGGTGCCGTGGCAATGGCCACAGCCCTGTCCGCTGCGGAAGTGAAAGCTGGGCAGCATGTCGGCAGTTACGCCGGATTTGGCCAGCAGCTCGTCGTCCGGCATGTCATCCACCCCGCAGTGCGGGCAGATGATGCGCACCAGTCGCTGCGCCATGATGCCGTTGATGGCAGACACAAAGCTGTAGGGGTCGACGTTCATATTGGTAAAGCGGCCGATCACGTCAAACACATTGTTGGCGTGCACCGTGGTCAGCACCAGGTGGCCGGTGAGGGCAGACTGCACGGCAATCTGCGCAGTTTCGGAGTCGCGGATTTCGCCCACCATGATCTTGTCCGGGTCGTGCCGCAAAATGCTGCGCAGCCCGCGGGCAAAGGTCAGGCCTTTTTTCTCGTTGACGGGAATCTGCAGCACGCCAGGCAGCTGATATTCCACCGGGTCTTCAATAGTGACGATCTTGTCCTGGCCGTTATTGATTTCGGAGATGATGCCGTACAGCGTGGTGGTCTTGCCCGAGCCAGTGGGGCCGGTGACCAGCAGCATGCCGTAGGGCTCCTCGGCCAGCAGGCGGAAGCGCGCCATGATGGATTCTTCAAAGCCCAGCACTTCCATGCTGAGGCCCTTGGCCTGATCGGTGACGGCCTTGCGGTCCAGAATCCGCAACACGGCATCTTCGCCAAACACGCTGGGCATGATGGAGACGCGCAAATCCACTTCTCGCCCCATGGCCATGACCTTGAAGCGGCCATCCTGCGGCACGCGGCGCTCGGCAATATCCAGCTCGGACATGACCTTGATGCGTGAAATCGCCTGCTCGGCCTGCGTTATCCCCTGCACGCTGCCCACCATGTTCAGCACACCGTCGATGCGGTATTTGATGGTGAGGCCGTGCGGGTCGGTTTCCATGTGGATATCGCTGGCACCGGCCTTGAGCGCGTCATACAGCGTCGAGCGCACCAGCTTCACCACCGGGCTGGTGTCTTCCGAGATGGAGCGTAGCGAAATATCTTCTATGCCGCTGTTGCCGCTTTCGGCATCGCCATGCTCCGGCAGTATGCCATCCATGGCGCGCATGCTTTCTTCAAAGCGGGCGAGGTAGGCGGCAAAATCCTTGCGGTGCGCCAGTGCCCAGCGTGCGGGCTCCGCCAGGCGCAGCTCCATGCGGCCATGCAGGTAAGGGTCCAGCGGATTGGCGCAGACCATATGCAGCTGGCCGTCATCATCGCGCAAGGCAACGCATTCCTGCTTGCTGGCTTCGGCATACGGCAGCAGGGCAAAATCCGGTGTCAGTGCATGCAGCTCGACCATGGGCAATACGGGGTAATGCAGCAAGGCGCCCAGTGCCTGGGCAAAGCTATCGGCATCCAGCGCCGAGAGTTCTTCCAGCACATCCAGCACATGGCGCTGGCTTTGGCTGGCAAGCTGGCGTGCCTGCTCAACTTGAGTCAGCGTGAGTTGGGCCAGTGTGAGCGGAGCAGATGGGCTCATGGTGTCGTTGCCTGTGCTTTGCGCGGCAAGCTGATCGAGCGCGGGCGATAACATGGCGTCCAGAGGTTGGTTCATTGAATATTCCCCGCCAGTTCAAAAATCGGCATATACATCAGCACCACCACCACGCCGATCACGAGACCAATCACCACCATCAGGAGCGGCTCCAGCAGGCGGGTGAACCAATCCACAGCGCGGGCGATTTCCTCGTCGTAAAACACGCCTATGCGTTCCATCATCTCGCCCATGCGGCCGGTGCGTTCACCCACGCGCAGCATGCGGATGGCGATGGACGTTGTCATGCCATGTTCTTCCATGGCGCTGGAGAGTGGCTTGCCTTCGCGGATGTCGCGCTCGACCAGGGCCAGGCTGTTGCGCAGCGCCGGTTGCAGCAGCGAAGACACCATCTGCATGGCGGTGACCAGCGGAATGCCGCCACGCAACAGCATGCCCAGCGTGCGGTAAAAACGCGCCAGCTGATAAATGCGCATGGTTTCGCCCAGCGCGGGGATCTTCCACACCTGATTCATGATGGCGGCGCGCACGGTCTGGCGGCTCAGCACATAGCCCAGTACGCTCACCACGGCAATAAATCCCAGAAACACCTGCTGGCCGTGCTCTTGCAGCAAACGGCCCCAGGCCAGCAATACTTGCGACATCCATGGCAGGTCAGTGCCTGCGCTTTCATAAATCGTGCTGAACTTGGGCACCACATAGCCCAGCAAAAACAGCATCACCAGCCCGCCGACAATAATCAGCAGCACCGGGTAAATGGAGGCAGTGACAATCTTCTTGCGCACGGCATCCAGCTGACCCTGATACGTCACATGGCGGCCCAGCGCCTGCACCATGTCGCCTGTGCGTTCGCTACTGCGGATCAGCGCCACATACAGTGCGGGGAATACCTGCGGAAAGCGCTCCAGCGCGCTCGATAGCGGCAGGCCTTCATACAGTGCCGCCATCACCTGGGTGAGGATGGTTTTGGACTCGGCATTGGCTTCTTTTTCCGCCAGTGCCTCTATCGCCTCCACCAGGCTCAGGCCCGAATCCAGCAGCGACAACAACTCCTGGCTGAACAGCATCAGGTTGAATTTCTGCTTGCCCAGCCCACGCGCCACCGCCAGCTTGCCCTGCGCCTTGGCCGCCAGCACGCTATAGCCTTGCGCCTCAGCCTGCAGTTGGGCTTGTATCGCATCGCCCGCATCTAGCACCAGCGATTGAATCTGCTGCCCGCGGGCCACTTTCAGTTCAAATTTCATGGCAGCTCAACTCTCATCACGCTTCAATTTCATATACTTGAACGGCATATCCACAAATCGCGCCCCATGTCAGCGCGTTAACTGCACACATGCATTTCTGTGTCGCTTTACCACACCTGCACCTGGTCGTTACCAGTTCACCACATCGGCAAACTCATCATTGCCGCCAGCCTGGCCATCCTTGCCAAACGACCACAGGTCAAATTCCCCATGCTCGCCTGGATATTTGTATTGGTAAGGCTTGCCCCAGGGGTCATTCGGCACGGTTTTCTGCAGATACGGCCCTTGCCATTTCGGCTCATCCGACGGCGCGCTATTCAGCGCTGCCAACCCCTGCTCTGTGGTCGGGTAATGCCCGGTATCCAGCCGGTATTGATCCAGCGCCTTGCCCAGCGCATCTATCTGCGCCTTGGCCGTTTTCACTTCCGACTTGCCAATCTGCGCAAAGTATTTCGGCCCGACATAACCCGCCAGGAGGCCGATGATGACCATGACGACGAGGAGTTCGAGCAGGGTGAAGCCGCGGGATTTGGGAGTGGCTGAAGATAGGCTGGAGGTCATTACGTTTCCTGAATATGGGTAAATTAAAATACTGAAACTCCAGAGCCTGCCAGGCAGGCTCTGGCAAACAATTGCTTAGTAAGTGGTAGCTGAAGAACCGGTGCCTGGAACGAGTCCTCGAACCTTGATCTCTATCAAATCACCTGTGCGGGTCTGCCGGATCTTGATGGCATCATCCAGCTGTGTAGTTGTGTAGGTTGCGCTGGGGCAGGAGGCTTCTATGTAATACTGTGCCGTTCCTTCACTAATTAAGTCATATTGGCGGGTGGTAAATGTTACCCAGTTAGGGCTCAATGCAGCAGCTTGCTGCGCAGCTGTGGGCGTACCGGAGGGGTATGAGGTCAATCCATTAATAGATGTGCTCGCAGCAGGCGCGGATGTCGTAAGTGGCAGGTCAACATAGCCAGCACTTGAACGATATTGCACCGCAGTATGGGTGCGTCCGGCACGGAATGCGCCATAGTCCCCGCTCGAACTGGTGACGTAGTAGGCTACATTGACATCTGATGTGCCGTTATACGCAGCGAATCCTCCATAAGCTATATCGTTGATTTCAAAAATCTGGGTTCCGGGGGTATTGAGGTCATAGTCATTCCCTGTCAATCCAGTTAATCGAACGCCAAAAATGCACATATTGGTAGTGGTATTGCGCCATAGATAATTGCGCAAGGTGCCTATAACGACATCTGTATTGTTGGTATGCGTAGCATCGTTCAGTTTGATCTGAAAAGTTCGAGCTAGAGCTAATGAATATCCACTAATAGGTGGAGTGGTGGCAGATGCAGGCGAAACATCGCACGTACTGCAGTATCTATATGCGGAGGTTCCTCCCGTGACGCTAAATCCTGTAGTTGGAAGAGGCACAAATCCTGCGGCCATGGTGTAAGCCGAAGCCAGAGCAAATACGCTAGTCATTGCTATTTTCAGTGCTCGAATTTTCATCATGTTCTCCGTTGCGTGAAAGTACGGCAAGAGCCTGCCAGGCAGGCCCCGCCGTGCATTACTGCTTAGTACGTTGTTGCTGAAGCACCGGTACCAGGCACATAACCAGATGCCTTGATCTCGATCAAGTCACCTGTTTCTTGGCCGGTCTGACGGAACTTGATGACATCTGCCAGTGGGGTGGTGGTGTAGGTATTGCTGGGGCAAGAAGCCTCAACGTAGTACAACGCCGTACCATCGCTGGTGGAAGTGCCGTCATCATCAATTGCATTTGCATCGGTAGTGAAAGTTACCCAGTTGGCGCTCAGTGCAGCTGCTTGCTGGGCTGCAGTTGGGGTGCCGCTTGGATAGCTGGTCAGACCATTGATGGACGTGCTGGCCGCAGGTGCTGAAGCTGTCAGTGGCTGAGCAACATAACCGCTGGCTGGCAATGCATCATTTGTTGGGTCTGCACGGTGCTGTACGGCGGTATGGGTGCGGCCGATACGGAAGGCAACAGAGTCACCGCTGGAATTGGTAACAAAGTAACCGGCATTGACAGCGGAGGAGCTGTTGTAAGCCGCAAAGCCACCGTAAGCCACGTCATTCACCTCAAAGCTTTGTACACCTGCGGTGTTCAGATCGTAGTCATTCCCGGTCAAGGTAGACAAACGCGCACCAAAAATGCACATATTGGTGGTGGTGTTGCGCCACAGATAGTTGCGCAGTGTGCCAATACGGACATTGGTATTGTTGGTGTGTGCAGCATCGTTCAGGTTAAGAGCAACCGAGCGTGAGGCCGCCAAAGTATAACCACTCACAGGGGATGTCGTTGCGCTGGCAGGGAAAACCGCGCAATCGTTGTTGGCAGTCGAGGTTGGCAGAGTAGTATCGTCCGAACCAAAATTGCCTGTGGTGTTGCAAAGGCGATAAGCCGTGGCATTGCCCGAGACTGTAAAACCAGTGGCGGGAATCGATACCAGGCCTGTGGCCATGGCTTGAGCCGAAACAAAACCAAAGGCCCCAGCAATAGCTACTTTGATTGCAAGCTGTTTCATGATTATCTTCCTTGAGTATAATGAACAGGCACTTATGGCTGCCTGTAACACCAATTCGACCCTATCGTCCCAAGTGACCCGCAAAGCTCAACTGGTCTGATAGATGCCAAATTCGTCGCGCAGGCAGTCCATGGTGCACCGCCTGCCATTTTTCTTATCCCTGTTATCTCCCGTCCGCATCAAAGTCATAGCGAATACTGACCCATGCTGCCCGTGGTGCGCCTGGTGCCACAAAGCTGGTGGAGTTCCAGTCGTTTGAGTTGTAGTTCCAGCCACTGGCGCCTACCGTGCCATTGATCGATGGCGAGAAGGGGTTGATGCCAAGCCGCGATGCACTGTAGTACTCTTTATCCAGCAGGTTATTGATCAGCAATGTCCCGCTCCAGCCCTTGCCAAAGTTGTAGGTGGTGCTGAAATTTAAGACGCCATAGCCCGGGGTTTTGCCGGACTGGGTGTAGCGTTTGGTCGTGGTGACTTGCTGACCATCAACTGTGCGTGTGTAGGTAATGGTGGTTGGTGTGTGTTCGTTGTTTTCATTGCCGCGCGCGAAGGATTCGCCATGAGCAATAAAGGTCAGGTTTACCCGCCAGTCACTGGTGAGCTGGTAGCCAAAGTTGGCATTGAGGTTATGCAGCGGTATGCCAGGCATGCGGTTGCCGGGGTTGACCGTCTGCATGTCGTAGTTGGGCAAACCAACGATGTGGTTGACCGAGCTGTTGTCCTGATTCGCCATCTGGAACTGGCTCTGGAAGGTAGCATCGGTCAGTGAATAGTTAATCTTGAAGTCAGCCTTGCCATAACTGCCGCTCAACCCAAGCTCCAGGCCCTGACGCCGGGTGCGGCCTATGGTGTCAAAGAAACTTTGTGTGGCGGTATAACCGACAAAATAAATGTCATCAAACAAATTGCTGCGGTAAACGCTGGCATTCCATTTGAGATTGAGCTGGCCTGGGATGGAGCCTCTGGCACCTACTTCAAATGTGCGAGATACCACCTGGGGCAGGTAAGGGTCGCCTGATAGCGTGGTAGGCAGTGTGCAGGATGTACCGTTTACAAGGCTGCGTGGACGTGGGCCGCCAGGAATACCCAGGCCGCGCCAGTCGACATCTACCAGCGTACTATCAAATGCGCAGCCCAGCTCAATGGCCGATGGGGTACGGGTACCCTGGCTCCAGTTGGCATACAGGTTGAGGTTATCGTTAGGGGACCAGGTGACGCCGGTAGATGGGTTGAGCTTGTGATATCTAAAGCTCTCGCGCTCAGCGCCATTGGTAAAGGCGTCATAGCCGAGAACACGAGTGTCTTCCAGTGGGTTGGTTAACAGGTAGCTATCGCAGGAATCCAGTCCCAGGCCTGTACAGAGCAGGTAATCCATGTAGTTGGCCTGATAGTCCATCAGGCTGATGGAGCTGGTGCCGCGGCGGGTGGACATCACGGTGGTCACCTTGGTGTAGTTGTAACGGGCGGCGAACGAGAAATGCAGGTTTTTCTGCGGAGAAAAGGTTTCCGAGAAATACACGCTTTTGGTATCGCTCAAGCCTGTGAAGTCATTGTTATTGATGGGATAGCGCGCCGCGGTAAATTCGGATCCGATATTGTCAGGGTCCAGATAAGCCTTGCGATTGGCATCCAGCAGCCCCAGCATTTGGCTATTGGCATAGGTGCTATTGGCATGGTCCAGAGAGGTGCCTACCATGAATTTGTGTTTGTCGAGGTTCCAGTTGAACTGGATGGCGCCGCCTTTCACCAATTGATTGATGTCGGTATTGGAAATAACGGATGTGGGTGTGCCATCGGCATAGCCGGTTTTGGACTGACCGCCGGTGACGGATGCATTGGCACCGTTACGAGGAATGGTGTTGCCATTGCTGTCCAATACCTGAATCTGGCCATCTTTCATTTGCGCTGTAGCTGAGTTGACACTGTCAGTGCCGCATGTGCCGTTGATCGGTTCCTTGAACACAAGAAAATGTCTGACGAACTCATCATTGGGGTCTGTGTATGAGTACCCGCCATTCACCAAAGTAGCCCATGTTGAGCCAGTAGTTGTCTCTGGAAAATATACTTGTGCAGCACTGCCCAAACCATCCACAGCATCTGATGTGTACTCGGTGCCGGACCCTGATGTTTTGCTGTAGAGCTGCCCAGGTTGGTAGCCACCGACTCCATGAAACATGTTCGATTCAATTGATCTGGCTGCAGCTAACCATTCGGTGAGTTCTGCTGGTAGGGTCTGATTCAATGTGGATGGATTAATATCGCCAGCGGCGATGGCTCCGGCGATGTTGGTATATACCCCATTGGCAAGCCCCAGCGCGACAGCACTAATTCCTGCGCCAGAGCCATCACCAAACGCTTCGCTCACCACGTAGTAGTCTGGTATGCCGTATTGATTGGTGCTTGAAAATGCACAGACTGGATTTTCGCCTGCTGCGGCTTTGCGGGTGGCGACGCCATCGTAATCTTCAAAGTCCCGATTAATATCGCCAGTGATGGCCTTGCGGTCACTGCGGCGGTTATAAATCTGGCCGGTGATGCTGAAGGTGTCGGATACCTGAAACGCGCTGGCGATCTGGAATTGCAGCAGTTCGTTTTTCGTTTTATCTGCCGAGGTGAAAACGCTGGAGGCACTTTGCTGGTACATCTCCATGGGGATCAAGCCATTGCCGTTCAGGTTGTTGCTGGCATAGAGCACGCTGCCATCCAGGCTGAGACGTTCATTGCGGTAGCTCAGTTTGCCAAATATCTGGTTGACCTTGGAGGCGGAATCCTGGCGCCAGCCGTTTTCATCAAACAGATTCAAGGCGACAAAGCCCGCCACGTCGCCTTTGCTGCCACCGGCGGAGAGCAGGAACTGTTTGCGGCCAAAGGCGCCTGTCAGCACATCGGCGGTGACGCCTGCATCATCAAAACCGTTTTTGGTCCGCATGGCCAGGGCGCCGCCCAGGGTGTTGAGACCAAAAATCGGGTTGGAGCCGGGGAACAAATCCATGCCCGCCAGGGCGTTCATGGGAATCATGTCCCAGTTCACCACATCGCCAAATGGCTCATTGACGCGTATGCCGTCCAGAAAGACCGATAAACCTTGCGGTGTGCCGATTTGTGGGCTGGCGGTGAAGCCGCGGTAGGTCACGTCCATTTGGAATGGATTGCCCTGGTAGTCATTGACGTTTACCGACTGCAGCTGCGAGTTCATAAGGTCGGCCAGGCTGATGGAGCGGGCATTTTTGATCTGCTCGCCGGTGATGCTTTGCACGTTGCCGGGAATCTCTTCCTTGGTCAGGCTGAGACCAGGCATGGGGCCGATATCCATCTCGCGCCTGGCGCGGATATTGATCTCTTGGAGTTTTAGTTCGGACTCCTGGCCGGGCAGGGTTTCCAGGTTGCTTGTTGGCATGCCGTTTTTTTCATCACTACCGGCTGCCAGCAGAATGCCTTTGGATACGTTGTATGTGCCTGCGATGGTAGGGCGTTTGGTGCTGACTTCATCGCTGGATGCATTGCTTGCACTGGTCGCTGGATCTTCAGCATAGGCATGGGCGCATAAGGCGAGACAATAGGCGCCAACCAGTCGGGAAATTTTCCCGACATTTTTCCGGGTAAATGGGTATGGTTCTTGTTTGCCCAGTGCAGCTGCATAGCCCCTCAGGGCAAGGGTTTTGCTTGGTTTTGCGAATAATTTTGTTGATTGGTTATTTGTTTTCTGGTTTTGCATTGACATCCCTCCACTATGGTTATGGAGGGGCAAAAGCTGTGCCAAATGTAAAAGTTTGTAACAAAAATTTGGAAAAAACGAGTTAAATTAAAAACTTGAAATGAAGATTAATTGTAAAAAGTTGTATGCAAGGGTAAAGCCGGATTGGCTGGTTTTAGCCAAATTGGCTGAAGACATGCAACCAAGTTGGTTGATAGCAACCAATGTGCTGAAAAGTTCTTGAGGAATGAGTATTCGGGAAAATTTCCCGATAAAAATTAAGCAGATGTGCAGCTGCCTGGCGTCAGGGCAATGAGACTACAGCGGGTGCGAAATGTTGAAACCGGGAAGCGGTGTGGATGACGAGGGCACCCTAAATGTAAAAAGCCCATTAGGCAGCAAGGCTTTATGAAATTGGTGTAAAAACCGCTTGCCATGCGGGTAAAACAGTGTTTCTTGAATTCATTTATACACACCACCTAAAGTGTTACATTAACTCGTGTAAAAAAATGATACAAATCCAATAACATACGAATTTATTTATTAAAAACAATAAGTTGTAAATAAGTTCAAAAAATAAGCGATTTAAAAAAGTCCTTATAAATGCAATGGTTACATTTTTAAGTCACAGCTATCCACATAATTATCCACAGATTTTGTGGATAGGAATATTTCGTATTTGGCACCCTTTCAAATGAAAATAAATCAAGCTTTTTTTCGTACTATTTGGCCGGTGGTGGAAGGCGGGGCGGTGGAGATTATCGACCAGACCCAGCTGCCGCACCGCTTGCATATCGCCCGCATCGAAACCGTGGATGAGATGGTGCATGCCATCAAGCACATGCAGGTGCGCGGGGCGCCTTTGATCGGTGCTGCTGCGGCGTATGGCATGGCCTTGGGTATTGCCGATAGCGCTCTGGATGGCGATGTTGAACGCACCGGTGAAGCTTTGTTGCAGAGTCGGCCGACGGCGGTGAACCTCCGTTGGGCGGTGCAGCGCATGCAGCGCGTGCTTTTGGCCTTGCCAGAGGAAGAGCGCGCGGCCGCTGCCTGGTGCGAGGCCGCGGTGATTTGCGATGAGGATGTCGCGCTGAATCAGGCCATAGGCCAGTATGGTCTGGCGATGCTGCGTGCGTTGGCGAGTGCGCGTGGTCGCGGCTCTGCGGCGCAGCCCTTGCAGATACTCACGCATTGCAATGCGGGCTGGCTGGCGACGGTGGATTGGGGCACGGCTTTGGCACCCATCTATGCCGCGCACGAGGCTGGGCTGGCGGTGCATGTGTGGGTGGACGAAACCCGGCCGCGCAACCAGGGGGCGGCATTGACCGCCTGGGAACTGGCACAGCATGGCGTGCCGCATACCATCATCAGTGACAACGCGGGTGGGCACCTGATGCAGCATGGCAAGGTGGATTGCGTGATCGTGGGGGCCGACAGGGTGACGGCAACAGGCGATGTCTGTAACAAGATCGGCACCTATCTCAAGGCGCTGGCGGCCCATGACAATGCGGTGCCGTTTTATGCGGCTGTGCCATCGCCCACCATAGACTGGAGCATGCAGGATGGACGGCGGGAGATTCCCATAGAAGAGCGCGATGCCGATGAGGTGCACTATATGCAGGGTGTGACGGCGGATGGGGTAGTGCAGCGGCTGCGTATCACGCCGCCGGGGAGTGCGGCCGCCAACCCGGCCTTTGATGTGACACCTGCGCGACTGGTGACAGGGATTATCACCGAGCGGGGCATTGCCAGCCCTGCTGCATTGCATGCGCTTTTTCATACCTCAGACTGATGGTATGCGGGTGGGGCGCCGCACCGATACGCAGGCTCCAGCAATCCGTGTAAGATCGCAGTTCACGTTCCGGGAGTGAACATCATCATGCTCAGCCAGCGCGAAAACCTGTTGAATACCAGTCGCAAGCTCGTGGAATTAGGGCTTAACCGTGGCACCTCCGGCAATGCCAGCGTGCGCAGCGAAAAAGGGTTTTTCATCACGCCCTCGGGCATGGAGGTGGATGCCATGACCCCGCACGACATGGTGCTGATGGATATGGCTGGCAAACACAAGGCGGGGTGCAAGCCTTCCAGCGAATGGCGTTTTCACCGGGATATTTATCAGGCGCGGCCTGAGGTTGGCGCCGTTATCCATGTGCACTCCACGTTTGCCACCAGCCTGGCTTGCCTGCGTCGCGATATTCCGCCTTTTCATTACATGATTGCCGTAGCCGGTGGTAGCGATATTCGCTGTGCGCCCTATGCGCTGTTCGGGTCGCAAGCCCTGTCGGATGCGGCTTTGCAAGCCCTGCAGGGTAGGCGCGCCTGCCTGCTGGCGAATCACGGCATGATAGCCTTGGGTGCCACGCTTAAGCAGGCGCTGGATATTGCCCATGAGGTGGAAACCCTGTGCGAGCAATACTGGCGCGCCTTGCAGGTCGGTGAGCCCGCGTTGCTGACGGAAGCCGAAATGGCGGAGGTTTTTGAACAGTTCAAGGGCTATGGGGCATGGGCCGAGCCTTCCCAGGCGGCATCGGCATAAGCTGGCAGCACATGCGAGTGCGAAAATGAATACTCAGGAATCGACATGCAAGCCTTATATCTGACCTCCAGCCTGCGCAAGCTTGAGCAACAGTACGCGTCAGAACCGCTGATGGAGCGGGCAGGGCACGCAGTGGCGACTCTGGCCCGCACATTGTTGGCGGAGGGACACAACCGCATTCTGGTGGTCGCCGGCCCCGGCAATAATGGCGGTGATGCGTTTGTCGCCGCGCGCTACCTCAAGGCCTGGTGGCACGAGGTGACGGTGGTATTTGCCGGGCAGCGCACCAGCCTGCCGCCGGATGCCGCGCATGCTTATGATGGCTGGCTGGAATGCGGGGGCGAGGTGCTGAACACCTGGCCGGAAACGGGAGCCTGGCAACTGGCGATTGATGGCTTGTTTGGCATAGGCTTGCTGCGGCCCCTGACCGGTGAGATGGCGGACCTGGTGGCACGCATCAATGCCCTGAGCCTGCCTGTGCTGGCGATTGATATCCCCAGTGGCCTCGCCGCTGACACCGGCGTCATACTGGGGACGGCGGTGCGTGCGACCCATACCATTACCTTTCTTGGCCGCAAACCCGGGCTCTATACGCTGGATGGCCCTGACCATGCCGGGAAAGTGCATGTGGATTTGCTCGGCTTGCCGCCTTTGCCGGAAGCCGATGGTACCTTGCTGGATGCACCTTTCGCCTTGCCTGCCCGTAGGCGCCTGAATAGTCACAAAGGCAGCAATGGCAGCGCAGGCGTAATTGGTGGTGCGGCCAGCATGACAGGCGCTGCCTTGCTGACCGCCCGTGCGGCTCTGCTGCTCGGCGCCGGGCGTGTTTATGCCGGTCTGCTGAATCCGGCTGCGCCTGCGCTGGATGCGGAGTATCCGGAGTTGATGCTGCGCGATGCTGACCAATTGCCCACGGTGCATGCTCTGGCGGTGGGGCCAGGCATGGGCCGCTCGCCGCAGGCATACGCGGCATTGCAGCAGGCGCTGGCTAACCCGGCGCCGCTTGTCCTGGACGCCGACGCGCTTAATCTGCTGGCAGCGGATGCTGATTTGCAGCATCGCCTGGCTGAGCGGGCACCTGGTTCGGTGGTGATCACGCCGCACCCCGGAGAAGCGGCGACCTTGCTGGCGACGGATACGGCCAGCCTGCAGGCGGACCGCATTGCTTCTGCCCGGGCACTGGCGCTGCGTTATCAGGCGATTGCGCTGCTCAAGGGCTGCGGCACGGTGGTGGCAACGCCGGATGGGCGCTGGTGGATCAATGCCAGTGGTAACCCCGGGCTGGGAAGTGCTGGCATGGGTGATACCCTGACCGGCATCATCGTCGCGCTGGCGGCGCAGGGCTTGCCTTTGCTGGAATCCACCCTGCTCGCCGCGTACTTGCATGGGGCGGCAGCCGATGCGGCGGTGGCCCATGGACAAGGGCCGCTCGGGCTTACTGCAACGGAGGTCATGCTCTCTGCCAGGCGCTTGCTGAATCGCTGGCTGAGTACCGCCCACGCTTGATGACTGGACGCACAGAGGCGGTCGATAGGGCCAATTGTCATTTGTGGCGAATGGCCGTTTCCAGTAAAATACGCTTCCGTCCGCAATGTCCGAAAAGCTCCATCACATGACCAAATACGTATTCGTTACCGGCGGGGTTGTTTCCTCACTTGGTAAAGGCATTGCAGCCGCAAGCTTAGGCGCAATTCTCGAATCGCGTGGTATCAAAGTTACCATGCTCAAGCTAGATCCCTACATTAACGTCGATCCGGGCACCATGAGCCCGTTTCAGCACGGTGAAGTGTTTGTCACCGACGACGGCGCTGAAACCGACCTCGACCTCGGCCACTATGAGCGCTTTATCAGCGCCCGCATGGCCAAACGCAATAATTTCACCACTGGCCAGATTTACGAAACCGTGATCAAGAAAGAACGTCGCGGCGAATATCTTGGCAAAACGGTACAAGTCATTCCGCATATCACTGACGAGATCAAGGCCCACATCAAGCGTGGCGCCGAAGGTGCCGATGTCGCCATCGTTGAAGTGGGCGGCACGGTAGGCGATATCGAGTCCCTGCCATTCCTGGAGGCGATTCGCCAGATGGGGATAGAAGAAGGCAAGTCCAACGCCTGTTATATCCACCTGACGCTCCTGCCCTGGATTCCCACCGCCGGTGAGCTCAAGACCAAGCCTACCCAGCACTCGGTAAAAGAGTTGCGTGAAATCGGTATTCAGCCCGATATCCTGTTGTGCCGGGCTGACCGTACTATTCCTGATGATGAGCGCCGCAAGATCGCGCTTTTCACCAATGTGCCACCGGAAGCGGTTATTTCCGCAATTGATGCCAGCTCCATCTATCAGATTCCTGGCCTGTTGCATGACCAGATGCTGGATGAAATCGTCTGTCACAAACTGAATATCCTGGCACGTGCTGCCGATCTTTCCAGCTGGAACAAGATCGTGCATGCGCTGGCAAACCCACGTTATGAAGTCAATATTGCCTTCGTAGGCAAATATGTAGACCTGACGGAATCCTATAAATCGCTGACCGAAGCCCTGATACACGCGGGGATTCATACCGAATCCAAGGTCAAGATCCACTACATCGATTCCGAAGATATCGAGAAAAACGGCACTGGCGCATTGAAGGCCATGGACGCCATTCTGGTTCCCGGTGGCTTTGGCAAGCGCGGCACCGAAGGCAAGATTGCCGCTATCCGCTATGCCCGTGAAAACAAAGTGCCTTATCTGGGCATCTGCCTTGGCATGCAGCTGGCGGTGATTGAATTTGCCCGTGATGTGGCAGGTCTTGCCGATGCCAATAGCACCGAATTTAATCCGGATGGTCCACATCCACTGGTGGGTCTGATCACCGAGTGGAAAGATGCCAGCGGCAATGTGGAAGTGCGCAGCGAAGACTCCGACCTGGGCGGCACCATGCGCCTGGGTGCGCAGAAGTGTCCTATCGAGCCGGGCACCATGGCGGCTGCTATTTATGGCAGCGAAGTCAACGAACGCCATCGCCATCGCTATGAAGTCAACAATCATTATGTTGAACAATTGCAGGCGGCAGGCCTGGTGATTTCGGCGCGCACCCCCACAGAAAATCTCTGTGAAATGATCGAGTTGCCGCAGGATGTGCACCCCTGGTTCGTGGCGTGTCAGTTCCACCCGGAATTCACTTCCAATCCGCGTACCGGGCATCCGCTGTTCAAGGCTTATGTGCAGGCGGCATTAGCCAGAAAAAACAAATAGGCTGGTTTGAAAGGGGAACCTGTCTCCCCTGAGTTTTCCGTCGCAGATAGCTTGATGGGTGATCTGCCTGGTGAGCATGGGCAATTATTAAAGGCGTAAAAGTATGAAATTATGTGGTTTTGATGTTGGTATCGAGCATCCGATTTTTCTGATCGCTGGCCCATGTGTCATTGAGTCCAAGCAAATGGCGATTGATACTGCCGGGCAGTTGAAGGAAATCGCCGCTGCCATCGGTATTCCCTTCATCTACAAGTCTTCTTACGACAAGGCTAATCGCAGCTCCACCAAGACCTTTCGCGGCTTTGGCATGGAAGAGGGCCTGCGTATTCTGGACGATGTGCGTGCGCAGATCGGCGTGCCTATCCTGACCGATGTGCATACCGAAGAGCAGGTGCCGCATGTGGCGGCTGTAGTCGATGTATTGCAAACGCCCGCATTTCTGTGCCGCCAGACCGATTTCATTACCGCCGTCGCTACCTGCGGCAAGCCGGTGAATATCAAGAAAGGCCAGTTCCTGGCGCCAGGCGACATGAAACAGGTGGTGCAAAAAGCCAAGGAAGCCAATGGCGGCGCCGATACCATCATGGTTTGCGAGCGCGGTGCTTCGTTTGGGTACAACACCC